>JAWXUK010000199.1:0-3740 GCA_044432785.1 Eubacteriales bacterium
AAAAGTCTGAACTAAAAATGGAAGAGTTCCAGTCTCAGATCTCAACCTACCTCAAGGACAAACCCAGAGAATACGATGATGATTTGGTGCGCCAAATTGTTTATGCAATCAAGGTGGTGGACAGCGACTTCGTCCAAATTTTCATGGAAAACGGAGTGCAACTCACCCAAGAAATCGAAGCAAGGGTGAGAAAATTAGGGGTGGGATAACCCCATAGCTTAAACTGGGAACAAAAAAACTCACCCACCGACCTTGCTGTCGATGGGTGAGTTTGATGTTGTTTAATTGGTGCGTAGGCTCTCGATTTGATCGAGTGACAAGCCTGTTTTTGCAGCAATCATGGCGGTATCTAGGACATCTAGGAGGTTTTTAGCGATCTCAAGGCTCTTTTTTGTTTCGCCTCGTGCTTCGCCCCGTGCCTCGCCCCGTGCCTCACCCCGTGCCTCGCCCCGTGCCTCGGCGCTTGCGTTGACTTCATCCACAAGGATTTGCGTACTTGACTTGTTCAAATGTTCCATAATTTCCAACTCCTCACTAAAATTATCGGGATTTTTCTTACAAAGTTCTACCAAATCCACCACAATCTCGCACACCAAACCTGAAACTGCAATCCTATCGCTACCCTCTTGGTTTACGGTGTAATCACGGACATCCTCTAGGATTTCTTTGAAATTCGTGTCACGTTTCATCAAACTTGGATCTTTTCGATAGCGATAGGGGTAGATGATTTTAAGCGGTTCTAAAGGTGCGTTTTGAAACTCTTCAAAGTCCATCGCCAACAGGTTGACAAACGGAAATTCAACGGTGAGCAAATCTCCGTTTTCAGCAGAAAACTGATGCGATCCCACTCTGAACTGCTCGATTTGTAGGTTGACTTCATCCATTCCCTCTTTGGGCATATCCAAAGTGGTGTAAATGGTGACACCTTTGGGGAATTTATAAACTTTATTTTCCTCGTCTGACACGTTGAGGGAATAGACGAACATCCGAAATCCCATCGTGTTATCTTTCGTCGATTGCAGTTCAATGATGATTTTATTCGTGGTTTCGTGGCTGTTTTCGGACTGAATATTTGTCACCAAATCCCCACGAACGGAATTTTTATCCAAATCACCTAGAACGGTGAAATATTCGGTCTTACCGAAATCCACCTGAGAATCCAGAGGATAATCTGTCTTGCAACAGGCATTGATAATTCCAATGAGTTTTGGAGTGCTCAGTTCGGTCAAGAATTTCTTGATTGCCGGATCTGGCTGAAATTCATACGGTTTTTGCTCTTCGAGATTGGTTTCAGACAAATCATCACCCCGATTCTATGATCTCTATTTTCTTCAGTTTACACCAAAAATGATGAAATGTCAAGTGGAGAAAATCAATTTACACCTACTAAAAAATGACTAAATAGCCGTAAGGCGGAAAGGAGAGCCCTATGAACACAATCATTTCAACCATCAACCAGTGCTTCGCAGGCACATCTAAATCTGATGCCCAAGCCCTGATGAACCTCTACACCACCATCGGTCAGGTCATCGCAGAGCAAGAGAACACCAGATTCATCACCACACTCGCAAAAGAGATCACCGATAATTGTGGAACGGTCAAAGGTTTCTCCACTAGAAATCTCCGCCGTATGCGTGATTTTCATGTCACTTATTCTTGCGACCAATCCCTGATGGCAGATGCTCTCACCATCGGTTGGACTCAGAACATCGTCATCATGGACTCCTGTGAAACCTTGGAAGAAATGGCTTTCTACATCGCACTGACCAAAGAGCAAAATCTTTCCAAAGCCGCACTCGTTTCGGCAATCGAAGCCATGACCTTTGAAACCAACAAGCAAACCAAACTCCAAGAGAAGGTGGCAGAGATCAAGACCGCCACTTCCGACCGTCTTGCCCTCGTGTCCGATTTTGCTCGCACTGCAACCATCAACGCACTCCGCAATCCCAAGAACGAGGTTCGCCAAATTTTCAGCAAGCAAAGGTGTCCCCTCCGAGGGAGTGGTCCGCCTAGCGTAACAGAATGGGGCTTTTGTCGACCGGAACCACATCTTGCCTTTTGGTAGTTGTTACGGATTTCCACTCCACCCCTTTGATACCAGTGCTTTAGCAGATGATATCATTTGTGTTTGGGTCATTCATATTTAGGCGGCACAAATGATGTCATCCAAGAAAGTCTTGAGAAAAATCATTTGTATCGCCTACTTTTTATGAAAAACTAAAAAACTTCTCAAAAAAGTTACTTCGAAAATCGATCAAAGTGGTGGTTTTCACTGATGTCATTTTACTGCTTTTAGAGCAAAAACGGACTTGAACTCTCACATCTCATCTCATGGGGTGTCAATTTCGTTTTTGTTTGAATGCGATGCCGATTGTAAAAAATAAATATAATCGTCAATTAAAGCATTTGCCTGCTGAAAAGATTCGTTTTTTTGCCAATAAATGCACTCAGTCTTTAGAATTCCAAAGAAATTCTCAGCCACAGCGTTATCTAAGCAATTCCCACGCCTTGACATAGAAGGAATAATGTTGTATGCTTGAGTCAGGTTAAAATATGCCTGTGAAGTATACTGAAAACCTTGGTCACTATGGAGTTGCACCTCTGTAGTGACCTTCATTTTTTCCTTTGCCTCATGGATGGTGTCCAGCACCAACTGTATGGTTTGAGAAGTTGCAGTTTTGTAGGAAACGATGCTTCGGTCGTATAGGTCACGAATGATGGAAAGGTACAGCACTCCTTGTTTTGTGTGGATGTAGGAAATGTCGGTGCCCCATTTTTCATTGGGTCTCGTGGTGGAAAACTCACGGTTGAGAATATTTTCGTAACGATGTAAATACTCTTTTGCATAGCGATATTTCCGAGGTCTACGAATCTCCGAAAGCAGATTATATTTTCTCATAAGACGCAGAATTTTTTTAGGATTGCGATGAATTCCTTGTTTTTCTAGGGCGATTTTCATACGACGATAGCCGTAGGTTTTGCGAGTTTCACTTTGGATTTCTGCTATTTTAGCAATTAAATCTGCATTTTTATCTGGTTTCTCTCTTTGCTCCAAGAAACAATACTATCCACTTCTTGATACCTCGAAAAAATGACACATCATGGAAATGCTATATTTTTCACTGTGTTTACAGATCACCTCGAATTTCATGGTTGGCTTCACCTCCTTCCAGCGAGCTCCAGAAAATCCCACGACCGTAGGAAGTGCCTGTGGTGCAGTAACTCGTTTTCCTTTTGCAGCTGTTTGCACTCATATTTGTATTCTTGCAGTGTGACCACTGGCTTACGACCACATTTTTTGGACAGCTCTCCAGATTCTTCTTTTATGATTTTTCTTCTTTACCGTTTCAATAATCCTTTCACAACATCTTTGTTCTTTAATCGAAAGTGATCGGCGATAGCTTGGTGCGTCTGCCCCTCTTCTTTCATTTGTAGAATTTGTGGAAGCAGTTCTTTGACGTGTGTATAATCTCGTTTTGACATGATTTGACCCCCTAATATTTGATAATTCTATTATCTCATATTAGGGGGGCTTTTGTCACTGTCTGTTTTTAATGGACTTGTTCAAAAGTAAACAGAATAAAGCCACCATTCACCTTAAAAAAGTGTCTGGTGGCATTATTTTAGGAAGTAGTTCCAAGGAGGGAGTTAATCAAGTCTGCTGTGTTATTTTCTTCCTCTTCTTGAAAAGATTCTAATAATTCCAACAAGTCAGTTTCAGTGGAAGATGTTGTGGAAGT
>JAWXUK010000200.1:0-3739 GCA_044432785.1 Eubacteriales bacterium
AATGGTGTTATCTGGGGGTAGATGGGTTCTGGTGTGCCCCGCGGTCTTCAAAACCGTTGTTGGTGGTGAAAAGCTGCCTAGGTGGGTTCGATTCCCACATATTCCCGCCATAAAATGGGGTTTTCCGTTTCGGAGAACCCCATTTGTCATTGTGCTGAAATTCTTTGTCGATTGTTGTTCGTTAGCCCTAACCACCCAAAAAACATCGTGTTTTAATTCAAATAAATCGCTATTTCATCAATAATATACGAATAATCAATCCATATTATTGCAACGTGTACGTTTGGTACATTTTTTGCTCAAACCTTTCATTTTTGAAATAAAACCTTGCTTTTTTGGCTCAAATATGGTTTAATTGAGTGCAGTAGGGTACAGGTTTTTAAGGTGACCCAAACCATAACATATTGTTCCATATTTTGGAAAAAGTTCCCGAAAAAGAGTGAAGCCCACTCTCAAAAAACAGCAAAAGAAACTCAACAAAATTTCATATATTCGGATGAGAAATACAGGAGATCTGCCAGTGAAAATTTAGGCAGAGCCGAAGGAATAAATAAGGTGGCTTGCCGTCCCTTATGAATATCTCAGGCAAATGGACTGTGTTTTGACGAAACTCTGGAAAGTGGCGCCACCCAGATGGGTGGGGTTGCACCAAAGGGGCAACCCATTATGGGGAATCTCTCAGGTTGATAGGACAGATGAAGGCATGGTAGCGTGTTTTTGTCTGTTTTTTTGCGTTTTAACGGGATTTATCACGAAATCGTGCCAAACAGAACAGGTCAGAGAGATTTTCGTGAAATATCAATAAAAGATGAGAAATCGCTTTGAAAATGCGAAAAATTACTATTTCGAGAGGATACGACACAGATGAGCCAGCGTTCACGTGACCTACTTGTGGTGAGTAATAACCCCCTCGCAATCTCCATTTTATCCCCTCATTTTCGGGTGGAACCCTTGGAATCACAAAGTTTCCGAGATGTCCTCCTCTTCGTGCGAGACCACATTCACAAGGGGCATAGACTGCTCACCCACCCCCTATCTGGGAGCATCAAACCCAACGAAACCCCATATAAATCCATTGTCATCTCTCGCAAACCTGATGGATTTTCCCCTGAAGATCTCGAGATGATCGAAACTGCAATCATCACTTTTGATAAGTTTCCACACGATGATACCCCACTTTCCGATAAAATTCACCAAGATTTCCAACTTGTGGACTATACTTTGGTGGCAGGTGGGCTGGACTTTGATCCTGTGGCTGGATTGCAACAATTGTGAGAAAAGAGGCAATCAACCTCAAATTTGCAATGAATTGGCGACCTTTTTCCTGTGGTGGTATCACCACCAGTCTAAAACCAAGCCAAAAGATTGCAATTTGCGATGATTTTCTTTTCAAAATATAACATAAGGAGGTGTTCCCTTTGAAGATGGAATTGGGATTGATTGAAATCTCGGATATCAAGATCTCGAAGGAATGCAAGGTAGAAAATGGCACCCTGTTTGTCAACACCGACAAACTGTGGGAGTTCGTCTGCGAGGACGAGGATGTGCAAGCCTCGATCAAGTCGGTGACCTTTGATGTGGCGAAGCCTGGCGAGAGCGTGCGCATCACCCCTGTCAAAGATGTGATCGAGCCGAGGGTCAAAGTGGAAGGCAAGGGTGGTCAGTTCCCTGGCGTGGTGGCAAAGGTGGACGTGGTGGGCGAAGGTCGTACCCATGTTTTGCGTGGTGCTGCCATTGTCACTGCCGGTAAAATCGTTGGTTTCCAAGAGGGAATCATTGATATGTCTGGCGTGGGCGCTGATTACACCCCATTTTCGAAGTTGCAAAATTTAGTGGTGGTGTGCGAGCCTGTGGAGGGTCTCCCTCAACACGAGTACGAGCACGCTGTGCGCATGGTGGGTCTGCGAGCTGCTACCTTTGTGGGAGAGCTTGGTCGTGAGGTCACCCCCGACGAGGTCAAAACCTTTGAGACCTACGGCATGAAAGAGGGGATGGAGAAGTTCCCGAATCTTCCTCGTGTCGCCTATGTGCAAATGCTACAAAGTCAAGGTTTGCTCCATGACACCTACGTCTATGGGGTGGATATGAAACGGTCCCTCACCACCATTTTGTATCCCACCGAGACCATGGATGGTGCCATCATTAGTGGTAACTGCGTCTCTGCTTGTGATAAAAATACCACCTATCATCATCAAAACAACCCTGTGGTTGCCGATTTGTTTGAGGCACACGGCAAAACCCTCAACTATGTGTGTAACATCATCACCAACGAAAACGTCTATCTTGCAGATAAAATTCGCTCCTCCGACTGGAGTGCCAAGCTTTGCAAATTGATGGATTTGGACGGTGTGGTCATTTCCCAAGAGGGATTTGGAAATCCCGATACCGACCTCATTATGAACACCACCAAAATTGAAAAGGTTGGGGTCAAGACCACCATTATTACCGACGAGTATGCCGGTCAAGATGGAAAATCCCAATCACTCGCCGATGCCGATCCCCTTGCCGATGCTGTGGTCACGGGTGGAAACGCAAACCAAGTCATTGTGCTACCCAAGATGGATAAAGTGATCGGTACCCTTGATTATGTGGATAAAATTGCGGGGGGTCATGCCGGGTCGTTGCGACCTGATGGCTCTATCGAGGCTGAGATCCAAGTGATTACCGGTGCGACCAATGAGATGGGCTTTAACCTTCTGAGCGCACGTTAAATCAAACTAGAAAGGAGAACAAGATGAGTTATAAAGTGGTTCATTATATCAACCAATTTTTTGCCAGTATTGGTGGCGAAGAGCAAGCCCATATTCCACCCGAATGTCGGGACGGATTTGTGGGTCCTGGGCAAGCCTTTGAGCAAGCTTGGAATGGCGAGGCAAAAGTGGTTGCCACCATTATTTGTGGGGATTCCTACTATGCCGAGCATGAAAAAGAGGCAAGTGAGCAAATTTTGGCTTGGGTGAAGGAACAAAAACCCGACCTTTTTATCGCAGGACCTGCCTTTAATGCAGGTCGCTATGGCTATGCCTGTGCTAATATCTGTAAGAGCGTACAGGAGGAACTTGGGATTCCTGTTTTGACCGGAATGTATGAGGAAAATCCTGGTGCTGATCTGCGTGAAAAAGTGCTCATTGTTAGCACAACCAACAGTGCTGCTGGGATGCGCAAAGCTGCCCCTACCATGGCGAAACTTGCCCTGAAATTGATGAAGGGTGAGGAGATTGGGGCTTCCTGTCAAGAGGGGTATCTGCCAAACGGGGTGCGCTGTAACTTCTTCGAGGAGGATCGTGGCTCCAAACGTGCGGTGGCGATGTTAACCAAGAAACTTGCCGGAAAACCCTTTACCACCGAGTATCCTATGCCCTCCTTTGATCGGGTTGCACCTGCCCCTGCCATCAAGGATTTGAGCAAAGCCACCATCGCACTGTGCACCTCTGGGGGGATTGTTCCTAAGAATAACCCCGACCATATCGAGTCCTCTTCGGCTTCTCGTTATGGGGAGTATAACCTCAACGGTGTGGAGACACTGACCGAGGCAACTTACGAGACGGCGCACGGTGGTTATGATCCCACCTATGCCAACAAGGCGCCCAACCGTGTCCTTCCTGTGGATGTGATGCGTGAGATGGAAAAAGAGGGTAGAATCGGGAAATTCCACGAGTTTTTCTACTCCACCGTGGGGAACGGAACTGCAGTTGCGTCCTCGGTGAAATTTGCTTCGGAGTATGCCCAAAAGCTGCTG
>JAWXUK010000201.1:0-3702 GCA_044432785.1 Eubacteriales bacterium
CGTGTGCTCTTCCGATCACGCCATCGAAGGGGTGAGGCTATCAGGGGTAAAGGTTGCCACCATCACGCACCCAATCTCTTCAGGTGGGATGCCCGACTGGGCGAGCAACTTTTTTCCCACTGCGATGGCAAGGTCGGTGTTGGACTCTTCCCTTGCAAAGTGACGGGTGGAGATCCCAGTACGAGTGACAATCCACTCGTCATTGGTATCCACTAAGGTGCTTAAATATTGATTTGTAATAATGTCGGGGGGGAGATGGCGTGCAGTTGTGATGATCTTCAAAGTCTGCTCTCCTAAAATATACTATTTTTCACGCTACCCATTTTACGAAAACGGTCGTAGCGATCTTTGGCGACTGCTGTGGGACTTAATTTCAGTAGGTCTGTAAGCTCTTTGTGGAGGGTGTGTCGTAGGGACTCGATGACCTCTTCTTTGTTGCGCTCGATCCCTCCGATCCCTTCGGGGATGATGGTATCGATGATGCCAAGCTCTAAGAGGTCCTGCGCCGTTAATTTCATGATCTCGGATGCTTCGTCCTTGCGTTTGACATCCTTCCACAAAATGGTGGCAAACCCTTCGGGCGAGAGGATGGAGTAGACTGCGTTCTCAAGCATGAGCACACGATTTGCCACGCCGAGGGCGAGGGCTCCTCCACTTCCACCTTCCCCGATAATCACTGCAATGACAGGGACGGATAGGTCGCTAAAGAGTGCCAAACAACTGGCGATTGCCTCCCCTTGCCCTTGCTCCTCGGCTTCGATACCGGGGTAAGCGCCTGGGGTGTCGATGATGGTTATAATGGGACGTCCAAACTTTTCAGCTTGTTTGGCAAGGCGCTGAATTTTACGGTAGCCACTGGGGCTTGCCATGCCGAAATTATAGTAAATTTGCTCCTCTTGGGTCTCCCCTTTGCAGAGGGCAAGCACCGTGACGGGCAGTCCTTCAAAGCGAGCCACACCACCGAGTACGGTGTTGTTATCTCCCCCCAAACGATCGCCGTGGAGCTCAAAAAAGTCGGTTGTGAGTGCCTCCACCACGGTTCTGCCATTGGGACGGCAGAGCCGACGTGCCAAAAAGACTCGGTCGCTCGGGGTGATGGTGTTCCAACACTCGGCGAGGGTCTCGTTGTAACTTTTTTGGAGTTGATTGTATAATAATTGGTCAGATTCACTCTCGGATGCGCCTAAAACTTGAAGGTCGGACAGCATTTGGTCGAGTTTTGGTTGTAATTCTTGTAGCACTAGCTATCCTCCTCGGCTCAGATTCTTGGCTTTTTTCATGGTCTTATCGGTGTGCATTTGAAGCAGTAATGTCAGTGCCGCACGCAGTTCTGCACGAGGGACAATGCGATCCACAAGTCCATGGTCTTGCAGATATTCTGATCGCTGAAACCCTTCGGGGAGGGTTTGCTTGATGGTCTGCTCGATCACTCGTGGACCTGCGAAACCGATGAGGGCACGAGGTTCGGCGAGGGTGATATCGGCAAGGCTTGCAAAACTGGCAGTCACTCCCCCTGTTGTGGGGTTTGTGAGAACCGAGAGGTAGAGGAGCCCTGCTTTGCTATGTCGCTCGATTGCCGAGGCTGTTTTCGCCATCTGCATGAGGGACAAAATCCCCTCTTGCATTCGGGCGCCACCACTGGCACAGACCAGAATCAACGGGAGTTTGCGACGGGTGGCAAGCTCGATGAGTTGGGTGATTTTCTCGCCCACGGCAACCCCCATGCTCCCCATGAAATAACGGGTATCCATCACACCGATGGCGATGGGAATCCCTCCGATTTTGCCAAGTCCTGTGACCACTGCCTCGTGTACCCCTGCATTTTTGGTGATTTCCTGTGCTTTTTCCTTGTACTCTGGAAAATCGAGGGGATCGTCTGACACCAAAAAGGGATTTGTCTCACGAAAGGTATCGGGGTCTAAGAGGTTACGGATGCGACGAGGTGCGTTCATACGATAGTGCTCGCCACAGTGAGGGCAGATATATAAATGAGCAGAAAATTCGTGGTTTGCCGTGGTGGCATCGCACTTTTTGCACTGGAAGAAGAGTTTTTCGGTGAAAACTGGCTCCACTGCTTTGGCTTTTCTGTATTTGTTTTTTTGTAGGTATTGCAGTTCTTCACGGCGCTCTTGGAAGTGATCCATGGTGTTCCTCCTACGATTCTAGGTTGAGTAGAGTTGCAAGCTCGGCTTCGATAAATCCTGTATGGTAGCTTCCCTCGATAAACTTTTGGTGAAATAAAATCCGGTGGGAGAGCTGGCGGTTGGTCTCCACCCCTTTGATGACAAGCTCTTCGAGGGCACGACGCATTTTTGCGATTGCCTGCTCTCGTGTGGGGGCATGGACAATGACCTTGCCTAGCATGGAATCATAGAAGGGGCTGACCTCGTACCCATGATAAAGTCCTGTATCCACTCGCACCCCTTTGCCGGCTGGTAGGTGCATAAATTCGATGATCCCTGCATTGGGAAGGAAGTTATTCCAAGGGTCCTCGCCGTTGATACGGCACTCGATGGCGTGCCCTTGTAGCGTGATATCCTCTTGTTTATAGCGCAATTTCTCGCCAAAAGCGATGCGAATTTGCTCCTCGATAAGGTCGAGCCCTGTGAGCATTTCGGTGACGGGATGTTCCACCTGAATGCGTGTATTCATCTCGATAAAATAGTAATTTCCTTTGGCATCCAGGACATATTCGATGGTTCCTGCGTTGCAATATCCCACTGCCTTAGCTGCACGGACGGCATCCTCGCCCATTTTTTGGCGAAGTTCTGGGGTGAGGGTGGCGCATGGCGCTTCCTCCACCAGTTTTTGGTTGCGACGTTGCACCGAGCAATCTCGCTCCCCTAAATGGATGACGTTGCCGTGGGAATCGGCGAGGATTTGTACCTCGATGTGTTTGGGGTTCTGGATGAGTTGCTCGAGGTAGATCTCGCCATCTCCAAAGCATGAAATGGCTTCTGCTCGTGCCATTTCAAAGGCAGAGGGGAGTTCTTCCTTGGACTGGGCAATTCTCATCCCACGTCCACCACCCCCTGCGCTCGCCTTCACGAGAATGGGATAGCCGATGGTCTCTGCGATCTTGAGCGCCTCTTGGGCAGTATTGACGATGCCGTCTGATCCTTTGACCACAGGGACACCACACTCAATCATCTGGGCTCGAGCCGATGCCTTGTTCCCCATGAGGTCCATGACATCCCCACTGGGACCGATAAAGACCAAACCACATTTTTCGCACATGCGAGCAAACTCGCTATTTTCGGATAGAAATCCGAACCCTGCATGAATGGCATCACACCCTGTGAGCCACGCTGCCGAGAGGATATTTTGTAGATTAAGATAACTGGCACTTGCCTTGGACTCGCCCACGCAAATACTGGTGGTGGCGAGCTGAACATGGAGTGCTTCACGGTCGCTCTCGGAATAGATTGCCACGGTTTCTATGTCCATTTCACGACAGGTGCGCAGAATTCGCACGGCAATTTCTCCACGGTTGGCAATTAAAATCCGTCCAAACATTTCGCTACCCCTCTATGCGCATGATGACGTCTCCAAAGCCCAAAAGATCTTCATTTTTATATCTGATTTCTTTGATGACACCACTCACGGGTGCTTCTAGCTCGGTGATCATTTTCATGGCTTCGATAAAGCCTACCACATCCCCTTTGTTCACACGATCCCCTACCTTCACACAAGGGGGGCAGC
>JAWXUK010000202.1:0-3652 GCA_044432785.1 Eubacteriales bacterium
TGCCAAACGATCCTCTCGTAATTTCTGGGCTAGAAGGGGGAGGAAAGTGGGGGCGATGTCACGGTGGACAAGGCAAACCTCAGCAGAATTGCACACACTTGGGCGACTGGTTTTGGCATTTTCAACGATAGCGAGCGCCCGATTCATATCGGCACTATGGTCGATGAAGAGATGGCAAATTCCACGCCCTGTTTCGAGGACAGGCACGGTGGCACCCTGGACACACGCTGTGATCAGCCCCTCACCTCCACGAGGGATGAGGAGGTCGACAAAACCATTTGCAGTCATAAGTTGGGTGGCACTATCACGGGTGGTGTCTTCGATGAGGGTGATGTATTCTTTTGGAAAACCAGCCGAAACAAGACCCTTGTGGAGCGCTGAAACAATGGCAGCGGCCGAGCGATATGCCTCTTTCCCAGAGCGCAAAATGCAGACCGATCCAGCCTTGAGGGCGAGGGCGGCAGCATCACTGGTGACGTTTGGGCGACTTTCGTAAATGATGGCGATCACCCCCATGGGGCTTGCCACCTTTTCGATACGCAGACCGTTAGGACGAGTCGTAGTGGATACCACAACCCCAACAGGGTCGGGGAGGGTCGCCACCTCGTCTATCCCTTTGGCCATGGATTCCAAGATGGTGGGCGTGAGGGTGAGCCGTTCGAGCATGGCAGCAGAAAGGGCATCTTGCGCCGCATCGAGGTCAGCCTGATTTGCCGATAAGATGGCATCACACTGTGCACGAAGGGCGGTTGCCATTTCGTGCAGTGCGGTATTTTTTTGTTCGGTTGTGGGGTAAAACCCCTTTGCATTTCTAGCTTGTGTGAGTTGATCTTGAGTGGAAATCATGCTTGTGACCACCGACCAGGGAAGCGAGTGCCCACAGGTTTTCCTTCGATGACATCATAAAGAATGGTGGGATCTTTACCAGAGACAATGACCATGTCGCACCCATCCTCGGTGACCATTTTGGCAGCTTTGAGCTTGGTTGCCATTCCACCAGAACCCAATTTTGTACGGGTGGTGCCAGCGAGCGCTTCGATTTCGGGGGTGATGTATTCCACCACACGGATCAGTTGTGCCTCGGGGAATTGGATGGGGTCGGCTGTGTAGAGTCCGGCAATATCCGAGAGGACGATCATCATATCTGCGTTGATGTTGGTGGCGACGATGGCACCCAAAGTGTCGTTATCGCCCACAGCAATCTCTTTTGTAGAGACGGTATCGTTCTCGTTGATGATGGGGAGAACCCCCATTTTCAGGAGACAGTTGACGGTGTTTTGGAAGTTTTCGATGCGAGCGTAATCCTCGACATCCTCGCCAGTGAGGAGGACTTGCCCCACGGTGTGGCTGTATTGTCCGAAGAGACGAGAGTAGGTGAACATGAGCTCACATTGTCCCACAGCGGCAGAAGCTTGCTTGAGATCCATGGCTTCGGGGCGCTCGGTGAGGAGGAGTTTGCCCATACCCATGCCGATAGAACCAGAGGAGACAAGGCAGATGGAGTGACCCATATTTTTCAGGTCACTGATGGTACGAACCAAGGATTCGATGGTACGGATATTGATGCGCCCGTTGGGGTGGGTGAGTGTGGAAGTTCCGACTTTGATGACAAGTTTCATGGTGATTCTCCTTATTAATATATATTTAAAGTATTATTATAACAGTTTTCCGAGCTCGAGTGTGCGATGATACGCAGCAGAAACGGCACGTGTACCAAGGTCTACGCTGTTTCCTTGTTCAAAGACAGCAACCCCCTCGAGGGTGGATCCCTTTGGGGAACAAACTTGGATACGCAGAGCTTCGGGAGAGATCTGCTCGGCGAGCAGCTTTTGCCCTGTGCCAATCATGGTTTGGGTGGCGTAGCGAACTGCTTGCTCGTAGGTGAGACCACAGGCGA
Source organism: Eubacteriales bacterium (assembly GCA_044432785.1). Taxonomy (GTDB): domain Bacteria; phylum Bacillota; class Clostridia; order Oscillospirales; family Oscillospiraceae; genus JAWXUK01. The sequence goes on from JAWXUK010000202.1 coordinate 1,898, forward strand.
CACCCCCTTGGGCTAATCCCTCGACAAAGAGGGCGTAAAAGGCAGGGCCACATCCGGCCACGCAACCAGCAGCATCCATTTGGGACTCATCGATAAGATCCATCATCCCAGTGGGGGCGAGGAGGGTTGCGAAGCGATCGAGGGTCTCTGCGCTAACCTTGTGGCCACAATAGAGGTTCATGCCAGCCCCAACGGAAGAGGGGGTATTGGGCATGATACGGATGACAGGGTAGTCGCCACCTGCCATGGTAGCGATGGTTTCGCAGGTTAAGCCTGCCGCCATCGTGACCAGAACGAAGGGGTCGGTACGCTCTTTGAAGAGGGGAGCGAGGGGTTTGAGCATATCCCCCATCATTTGTGGCTTGACTCCGAGGAAAATGAGGGAACACTGGGTTGCGATTTCCTCATTCGTGGTGACGGTGCCACCAAGATTTTTGGCAAGTTTTTGGGGTTTTTCGGGGGAACGGTTGGCGTAGTAGAGGGTACAATCACTCTTTGCTACGGCACTCGCTAAAATGGCACCCATGTTTCCAGTGCCAATAAATCCAACTTTTTGCATAGAGCCTCCTACTTAAATAGGGATTTTTACACCGTCTAGTACGGCTTCTCGTAAACAATCTCCCTCATAGGTGAGTTTGAGGGAGAAGAAAGGGGCATCCTGTTTGATGAGGTTTAGAAAAATGTCGTCCCCTGCCCAACGTGGCATAGTGAAGAGATCCTCGAAGTTCATCCAAGCGAGCTCCCCCTCGTCGCACGAGGTTAGTGTGCCTTCGAAACGGTCGGCAGTGAAGAGGTGCATAAATATTCCTTCGGTTTTGCCGTCAAAAAAGGTGACAATGCCACGGTAGCGATAACGAGTGAGGGTGAGTCCTGTCTCTTCCTGTACTTCACGGAGGAGGCATTCGTCAGGGCTCTCGTTTTCGAGGAATTTACCCCCCACACCAATCCACTTTTTGGCATTGATATCGTTCTTCTTTTTGTTGCGATGGAGAAGCAAACAGCGCTCGCCATCAAAGATATAACATAAGGTGGTGTTAATCATCGGTTGTTTTATCCTCGGGTTTGAAGAGGAGGGAACCTAATAGATAGTCGCACCCCTCGGTGAGTTCGAGAAAGGTTTGCTCAAATTCGCCGGTATACCAAGGGTCAGGGATGTCACGAGGGTCCGGAGAGATATCGAGCACACGGTGGATTTTTTGGTCGGGGTCGCCACCTGTGATTTCTAAAACTGCCTCGACGTTTTTCTCTTCCATGCAGAGCAAAAGGTTATATTGCTCGTAGTCCTTCTTGGTGAGACGGGTGGCTTTGTGTGGGGTGATGGGGATTTCGTGTGCCTCGAGGGTACGGGCTGCAGGGGGGTACATGGGGTTGCCCAATTCTTCGGCACTTGTGCCGGCAGAATTGATCTCGAAATAGTCGGATAGATTGTTGCGAGCCACCAACTCGACCATTAGGGATTGCGCCATGGTGGAACGGCAGATATTGCCGTAACAGATGAATAAAATTTTGATTTTTTCCATAAAGTGTTCCTTTTTCGTGACAGTATCCATGAGAAAATGGGACGAGTAGGGGTGGAAGAAAAGATTTAACCCTCAGAATTGTTCTGATTTTGGTGAGGGAGCGAAAATCAGTGCCAAAACTGAGGGTGAAAAGTCTAAATAATCTTAAGTAGGGCGATTGAGTTTGACCATATCGTCGAGGAGATTGCCGAGTTGCTCTTCCATGACATCGTCATTGAACTGACAGGTTCCCACC
>JAWXUK010000203.1:0-3640 GCA_044432785.1 Eubacteriales bacterium
TTGCTATCGTTTTAATCGGAGATTTATTGCGGATTCGATGTTTGAAAAGTTGATTTCGGCAACTTTTATCACAAAACCTTTGTTTTATTATGGGTCTGAATGTAAGGGATAATCAGAAAATGTATTGCCAGAAAAATTAGAAACCATCTACCCAGCTCTTGCTACTTACCTACAGAAATTCCATTTCAAATCCTCTCCCCTCTCATCCCTACTCACGGACTATTTTCAGGAATACAAGCACCAAAAAGTGTTGAATAAATTGGAGGAATCTTTTTTAGCACAGGTTGACACCCTAGCTAACTCCCGAGAATACAATCGACTACCCTCGCGAAATGAGGTCATGGGGAGGATAGAACAAAAGGATAGCTACCTATACTGGTTGGATGCACTTGGGGTTGAATACCTAGGGGCGATTGTCTCTTTGGCTGAAAAACAGGACTTGTCTGTCGAAATTATGATAGCACGTGCAATTTACCTACCATTACCTCGAAAAACAAGAATTTTTTCGACAGTTGGCAAGGAAAAAAAGAGAAAGATTCTGCCTTAGATGAGGTGAAGCACAAAGATGATGGCGGATATAATTTCACTAGCAATCAACTTCCCATTCATCTAGTCAAAGAGTTGGAAATTATTGAGGCAATGATGGAGAAGGCTGGAACTAAATTAAAAGGAGGTTCCTGTCAAAACTTTTTAATTGTTAGCGACCATGGTGCTTCTCGACTAGCGGTGCTACGTAAAAAAGAGGAAAAATATGAAACTGACACTAAGGGAGAGCATTCAGGACGTTGTTGCAAACTCTTTTCGTCCTACGACCTTCCCTTTGCAGCAGAAGAGAATGGCTACCTTTCTCTTGCGGATTACGGTCGATTTAAGGGAAGTCGTGCAGCAAACGTGGAAGTGCATGGTGGAGCTACTCTAGAAGAAGTGGTGGTTCCCATTATTGTATTGCAACAGAAAAATAAAACTATTGTCGCCAAGCTGGAAGGGGGAGATGATCCAATCCTATTCGACCGTCGTAATGGCATAGAAGTAAAACTCTTCATCAATCATACATCAACCCGTGAGGTATCTGTTCGATTAAAAGATGCATTCTACCCAGCAAAGCGAATTCGTGACAATCATTATCTTGTCAAGCTATCTGACATAAGACGCGCAGGGGATCATTTTATTGATGTGTATATGGGCGATGATTTAATCACAAAACAGCTGCTTCTTAAAGTCCAGGCTAGGAGTGGAAAGATTAATGATACGTTTGATCAGCTGTTTTAAGGAGGTGTACCATGACTGAAAAATTGAGAGACCACTTCGATGAGATGGTTGTCTATAAAGATTTGAAAAAAAATAATTTTTTTGCTTCCTTAAGTTTACCCTCTTTTATGCGGGATTGGCTTTTGAAAAAGTTTGAGGATGAAGATGGTATCTTTGATGCTCAAGAATTGTTGAATTTTGTTCGTACTTACCTACCACGTAAAGATGATTGGATTGAGATAAAAAACCAAGTAATTATAGAACGACAACAAGTAAAATTTCTGGGAAAAGTGTCCATAGATATAGACATAAAAACAGGAGAAATTTCCTTTGCACTCCCTGACTTTGGGTTATCTTACAAGGAAACCATCATCGAAGAATGGGTATGGCAATCTTGCAAAAATGATTTAGTTCATGGAGGCGAGACTTGGGGGATGGTGGAAATCGGCTACCGCCCCCCCGAGGAATGGGAGGTGGACGAGCCAAAAAGGCGAAGTAAATCTACAAACCAAGGCAAAATAAAGCTCACTGCATTTCAAACCTTCTGCCCATATCTCATCGACTTGGACTATTACAAAAACGAAAGACAAGATTTTTCTACTTCAGAGTGGATTGATGTCTTACTAGGTGCGGTAGACTATAACGCGGAGGGGTATCTTGGCGACGAGGAAAAGAAACTGACCATGCTAACACGTCTGCTTCCCTTTGTAGAAAAACGGTTAAATCTTATCGAACTTGCCCCAAAAGGCACAGGTAAATCCTATCTTTTTGGACGTGTGAGTCGATATGGTTGGCTTTCTAGTGGAGGGGTAATGAGTCGTGCAAAAATGTTCTATGATCAAAATAAACGTACCGAGGGACTGGTGGCTGGCAATGATCTTATCACATTAGATGAGGTGCAAACCATCTCCTTTACAGATGTAGACGAAATGAGAGCCGCCTTGAAGGGCTATTTAGAGTCAGGTAAGTATACTGTTGGAAACTATGAAGGCGTATCTGATGCAGGGGTTATTTTATGTGGAAATATCAAAAAAGAAACAATGGACGAAGACGGATATGGAAATATGTTCGAGGAACTTCCAAGCGTTTTCCACGAATCTGCGCTAATTGAGCGATTTCATGGATTTATCAAAGGTTGGAACATCCCTAGAATGAACGATGACCTAAAAATCTCTAATTGGGCATTAAATTCAGAATATTTTTGCTCTATCATGCATGAATTACGAGATGATATTAGTTACCGATCCATAGTAGATGAACTCATTGAAGTTCCAGAAGCAGCCGACACTCGTGACACGGAAGCAGTGAAACGAATTGCTACTGCATACTTAAAATTGCTTTTTCCTCACATTCGCAGTGCCGAGGACATCACAGCTCGTGAGTTTAAAAGATACTGTTTGGACCGTGCCAGAAGGATGCGCGGCACTATCAAATATCAATTGGGCATACTAGACATCGAATACCGTGGGAAAGATATTCCAACATTTAGTGTACGACCAGATTCTGAGGAAGGATAACTTATGGATACGAAAAAATGTTACCTCTGCGATAAAGAAGGGCTTACGAGAGACGAGATCGGATTAACAAAAAAATTGTTAGACAAAAATGCCACCTATTTTTATTGTACTGACTGCCTAGCACAGCACTTAGAGGTTGAGGCAGAATTTCTAAGAGATAAAATTCTGGAATTCAAAAAACAAGGATGTACTCTGTTTTAGAATATCAGTTCAAATTTGAATTTCTATCTGAACTATTTAGCATAGCTAATCAATCGTCATTATATTCCGGGAATTACTACACCCTAGATCCAATCGAAAGAGAGCGCTTTAATGTGAAGGTCATTTATAGTTCCTCAAAAAATTGTCGAAACCAGTATAACTTATTTTTTCTTCAAACAAGAAAAGTTCTCTTGCAATAAGAGAAGCGATGTGGTACAATAAAGATGCGATTAAAGTTGCTCAAAAAGTGTAATGACTGTATTGGTCTGGCAACAATTTGGCAACAAAAAATCAGAGACCCTGTGTCCCTACTATAATAAATGTACCTCATAGACTAGAAGCCACATCTACTAACTGTTTAGAGTTAGTGTTCGTTCCTTTGGAGCGAGTGGGAATAAGAACAGTTTTCAAATCTCTCATTTTCAAGCTATTTAACCACTTATTTCAAGTGAAAAGGCACGAATATCTCAACTGTTTGTTTTGGTATTCGTGCCTCTCTTTTTTAGTGGCTACAAAATGGCTACATTTGAAAAATCGGCTACTATTCTACGCCCCTACCCTAATTCGTCTAGCTTCTCAGCTATCTCGATTTGTTTACTAGGGTAAAGGTGGCTGTAGGTGTTCAGCGTGGTCTCCACCTTTTCATGACCTAACCTGTCGGCAATCAATAAGGG
>JAWXUK010000204.1:0-3634 GCA_044432785.1 Eubacteriales bacterium
GAAAGAGCCTTTATTTACGGCTCTATTCACAACTTATACGAAGGGTATTATCTAACCTGTAAGAATACATATGGTAGTTTCACTGCTGATATGGGAGAGCTGGTCTTTGATCGTGAAACTTACAACGGAATCGATGGATATGGTTACCTCGATAGCAAGGGCAATCCACTCACCCCACAAATGGGGGATCTTGTCCCTGAGTGGAATCAATACAGTCAAGATAAGAAAAATTTTCCTTTTTATACCGGCTCCCACTTTAATGAGGGCGTGGCTTCGGTGACCCTGCAAATCAGAGAAAAACAGTATAACGATCAAGGGCAATATCGGTATTTGGTCTACCCTGGTTTGACCGGTATTATGGATGGAAATGGTGAAATTTTGGTTGATTTTATCTATGATTCTGTCTCTTACTTTAGTAATGGTGCGGGATTTGTTACGAAGGACGATAATCTCTATCTGATTGCAAATCCTCTCTCGCTTGAAAATGGGACGATAACACCCCCTGAAGAGCCCTCCCCTAGCTACACTTATGATGCGTGGGCAGCTGAAAATGTCATCTACTCTTTTGCAAATGGACTTGTGGTTGATTCCCTCGACTCAAATTTCACCTCTTCCATTACACGACTTCAAATCGCTGACCTCTTGGTCAATATGCTCGAGAAATATTCTGGAAAAACCCTCACCAGTGCAAGTCCTACCACCTTTGTTGATACCTTGAACCTTTCTGTGCTCAAGGCTTATGAGATGGGGATCATCAAAGGAAAGGAAAATAATCAATTTGACCCCTACAGTTATGCCACACGTCAGGAAATCGCTGTTATGATCTACAATGCAATTGCTACGTTAGAGGTACTGGCCAATGAGGATTTCATCGATTTTCTCTCACCTCGCTCTCTGGTTTCCCTGATCGTGATGATGTTTCTGATTGGGCTGTAAAATACCTTGCTGTACTTGTAACAATGGAATTATGTCGGGTTCTCGAGGATATTTGAAGCCAATCTCTAACACCAGTGTTCAAGAGTGCTTGGTGCTTACCAATAATCTCTACAAACTAGGGAGATAAACCCTAGTTTGTAAAAATCTCTGCTATAATATCCCCTAGCATGTGGATTTTCCTCGTGTTAGGGGGTTTTTTGCGCAAAAATGACACCCCATTATTTGAGGTGTCATTTTTTTATATCGTGATGATTTTGGTTGTGGGTTGATTGACCAAATATTTTCCCTCTCGTCCATGACAGGTGAAGAGGAGGATCTGTCTGCGTTGTCCCAGTTCTACCAATAGATCGAGTGCCTGCTCCATACGTCCTTGATCCATTGATACCAGTGCGTCATCTAGGATGATAGGGGCTGTTTCCACTCCATTTGTGAGGCAGAGATCTGCAACGGCAAGTCGTACTGCCAAATAAATCTGATCCACTGTTCCTTGGGAGAGGGTTGCTGCGTTTCTCGCTTCTGAACTCCCTGAACGTGTGGCGTAGGCAGAGAATTCTCGTGTGAGGGCGAGTGCTTTGTACTTTCCAGCCGTCAATTTCGAGAAATATTCCCCTGCGATGTTGTTGAGCTCGGGATAAAAGCGCTGACGCACCTTTTCATGCGCTCGTGCCACTCCTTCTCGTGCAATGGCGATGGCTCTGTGCTCCTGTTGTGCCTTTGCGAGTTGCTTGGCTGTCAATTCTTTATGACAGGTGACCTCTGCGAGGGTGGAGAGTTTGCCAAGTTCTTCTTGCGCCCTCTCTTTTTTCTCGACGAGATTATTCACCTTTTCCTCGAGTACTGCACGATTGCGTAGAAGGAGATCCTTGCTCTCCTCTGGTAAGGCGACCTCCTCGAGTGGGATGGAGTCGTCTCCCCCTAGTTCTTTGAGGTGGTTGTACCAATCTTTTGCTTTTGTCACCTCTTGCTCCACGATTTCGAGCTGGTCATCTAGGTCCATTGCCTGATTGACTGCATAAATCGCATCTTTTAACGTGGAGACGTGGGGTGAAAATCGTTTGACATCCGAGAGCACCTCTTGATGGCGATCTGCGTGCTCTCTTCGGGCTACGGCGAGATCTGCGTGAGCCGTGTAGATTTTTCTACTCAAACTTGCGCTGAGTTCGAGATATCTTTTGTATTTTTGGCCGAATATCTCCATATCTTGCCATTCTTCTACCTGATACTCAATCAAGATGCGCTCTACCTCTTTGCGTTTACTCATGTAGGAGCTATATCCTCCGAGGAGAATCATGCCTCCGACGATGATGAAGGTTGCCCCTCCTGCTAAACCAAAGAGATTTGCATATTGAGGGACGGCGTATCCTCCCATCGCCACCATGACACCTGCTGCCAAAGCGATGGTGAGTCCGCCCCACCAACTGTTTTTCCATTTGTTCATCTTTGCTGTGACTTCGTTGACCGTGAGAATGTCGATTCCCATTTTTTCAAGGGCTTCTTCTGAAGATAGTCCCACAAGTGGAGAATTTTTCGCCTTTTCTTCGGCCTCCTCTTGCTCATCCTCCATCACTCGAATCCCTACCTCCACCTCTTTGATTTGGGGGGCGAGTGCTTGGACATTTTCTAGTTCCTTTTTGAGGAGGACCAACTGATCTTTTTGGGGAAGTTCCCCAAATTTCTGCCGTCTTTGTAACAAATTAAGACGAGAGCGCTGCGAGAGTTCTAAACTGTCTTTCCCTTTTTGGAATTTCATGCCTAGTTCTCGCATCTCTTCTTGATGGAAAAGTTTTAGCTTTTCCTCTATCTCTGTGATTTTATTTTTCTCTATCTGCACTTTATAGGCGAGCTCAAAGAGTTCTTTGTGTCGTGCGAGGATATTTCTCTCTAAATCAACCAACTTTTCGAGCTCTTGCTCGAGGAGAGGGACGGTTCCCTCTTCTCCACTTTTGCGATCACTGAGCCATCGATTGATTTGCTCGACTGCATTGCTATAAGAAATGTCGTCTTGTCCTGTGGTGACAAGGGTTGCCATCTTTTTCTCAAGTTCTGGAACTGCGCTGAGAGTCGAGCTTCCACCCTGTCCTAAAAATGCCGTGCGTAGGAAAACTGCTTCACTGGCTCCCACCAAAAATTCACCACAGTTATCCCCTGTGAGGTTTGGGATGGGGCCACCTACGGTCTCGTTTACTGCTGAAAATCCTCCGAATTGGGTATTTTGCTCACGAAATCGTTGAAGAGAGACAATTTGGTTGCTGAGTCGAACCACCATTTCGCCTTCCATGTCCTGTCCGTCCCACGGGGTGTATCCTAGTTTATCTTGGGTATCCATCTGCATGCCATATAGCATGGTGCGCAAAAAGGTTGCCCATGTGGATTTTCCACTCTCGTTAGGTGCCATGATAATGTTTAAACCTGGGGAAAAGGCTAGGCTGTCCCCCGAGAGCTTGCCAAACTTTGCCTTCATCTTTTGAATGATCATAGTGGGAAGCCCTCCTTTTGTTCTAGTGCATGGAGCCCTAATTTGAGTGCCTTTTCGTAGGTGCGTTGATCGAGGACCCCTTCCCCTTTTTGAGGTTGGTTTTCAGGGGCGATGCTGTGCATTTCCTCGAGGAAAATTCCAATCATCGAGGATTCCTCACGGCGTGCGAGCACTCGCTCGGGTATTGTGGTGTTGTCTACCACTTCGATGCCAAAGAAGTCC
>JAWXUK010000205.1:0-3632 GCA_044432785.1 Eubacteriales bacterium
GGGGAGGTGGTCCCTCGTACGGGGAGGATCGAGGGGTTTGCGAAACCCTCGGTAGAGCGTGAGGTCACCTCCCCTCGGGTGATAGACCGTGCCTTCGAACGGGATGCCCGTCGGTATGATGGGTGGGCGCTGTGAGTGGCGCTTGCCCCTTTGAATTGGGAAGAGTACGAGAGGAGGTGTTTTTATGAATTTAACACCGATGCGATATCGAGATTTTATCTGGCCTCACAATCCTCGGATTTATTCCATTGAATACGAGAAGGTGATTGCCACAAATAAAGTGCCCTATGGGCTATATCATTTACAGGATATGGGGCGTACCCGAAGGGTGATGCGTGGCGAGGGGGAATTTATCGGTCCGACGGCGCACAACTACTTCGGCGCCCTTGCGAATACCTTTTACGAAGAGGGGTCGGGCACCCTCATCCATCCGTTGTGGCAGACCTCGGATGCCTTTATGGTGGAACTGAAATTAGAGCAGGTGCCACGTCCCGACTATGTGAAGTATTCCTTCGTCTTTTGGGAGAATTACGACCGATATGACGACAGTGTGACCACGATTTCGGGGAGTTCGAGCGTGGGATCGGTCGTGCTCCCTGAGACAACGCAGGCGACAATACACACCGTGGTGGCGGGGGATACCCTGTGGGGGATTGCTCGTAAATATGGGCTAGGACTAGAGGGGCTTGTGGCACTGAATCCTCAAATTAAGAATATCAATCTGATCTATGTGGGGCAGGAGGTGAAACTAGCATGACAGCAACCGTTATAACAAGTGATGGAAGTCGGTTGGCGCTTCCTGTGGCGCTGGAATGGGAGTTGACCTACACGGCTGGGGTGCCGTGCGATAGCTTTCTTTATCGTTGTCCTTGGAAAGGGTCAACCGATGTGGCACTGGATCGGTGGGTTTACTTTATCGCCGAGCATGAGGGGGAGACCGTCTTTACCGGGGTGGTGGACGAGTGTATTGGTCAATGGGGGAGCAGTGGTGCGACCTTGGAGGTCAATGGGCGAGGGATGGCAGCACGTCTCCTTGATAACGAGGGGCTAGGTCAGGACTATATGACAGCAACTTTGCAAGATATTTTGGAGAGTTACGTCTATCCCTTTGGAGTGGAACTTGGGGAGGGGAATACCCTCCCTTCGGTGAGTCCTTTTCAGGTGTCGAGTGGGGCGAGTGCGTGGTCGGTCCTTTATGAATTTTGTAATTACTACGGAGGGGTGCTACCTCGGTTTAACAAAGAGGGGAAACTGCTTCTTAGTGCATGGGAGAGTGGGCAATCCCTATTGGTGGATGACAAGGTGGCAGTGACTGGGCTACGCAGTTGTTATCGGAGATGTGGGGTATTATCCGAAGTGTGGGTGCGAGATCGGGTGGCGCAAGTGGTCAATAAAGTGGAGGATTCCGAGCTATTAGGACAGGGGATCTGTATGCGCAAAGTGATTACTATGCCGGCGAGGAGCAATCTGCAAACCATGGAATATAGTGGGCAGTTTCACCTAGATCAGGCAAAGGGGGAGGGCTATCGGCTCGAGCTCACCCTTGTGGGGTTGCACTTTTTAGAGCCGGGGCAACTGGTGGAGATTTCACGGAGCGACTGGTGGGATAATGGGGTCTATCGCCTTGTGGAGGCAGAGGTTAGCCTGTCGGAACGTGGCGGGGTAACACGCTTAGAGCTGGCTCGTCGTGATGTGGTGCTATAGGAGGAAATGGGATGTGGACGCCGAAAAAGAGCGTGAGAGAAAAAGCAGGGTATCAGGGGACGGTGGACCGTGGGGCAGTGACACAAAGTGGGAGCAATCCTTCGGTCTATTTGGATCGGGAGCAACGCAATCTAACGGTATGTGGACCGAAGGGGTATCACTGGGTGCCCTCGCAAGGGGATGATGCAGTGGTGACCAGAACAGAGGACGGTGCTGGCTTTGTGGTGGGGACTGTGAACGAGGTGGATGGGTTGCGTCCGGAAGAGATTGGGATTTACACCGAAACCAGTGGGCAGATTTTACTCACTCGTGGGATGGTGGAACTCAGTGGGGGGATCACCATCAATGGGATGGATCTTGACCAATATATCTATGAGGTCATCTATCCACCACCACCGGATCCCGATATTGATGGAGAAGCTAACCCGGATATCGAGTGGTAAGGGAACAGAGTAATCTTGGAAAGGGGGATGGACATGGAACTTTTTATTGAAAATGGCGACTATGTACCGGATGGACTGGGTGGGTTTGTGACGGTGGAGCAAGGGGAGGAGATGCTCCAACGGGTACTCACTTTGCTTAAGGTTCCTCGAGGGAGTTTTTACCCAGTGCCCACGTTGGGGAGCAGACTCCATCTGCTAGGGCGAGAGCTACCGAGTGCTCGGCAGGTCATTGCCACACAATATGTGGTGGAGGCGCTAAGTGGGGAGAGCGATTTGGTAGTGGAGCAGGTGGAGCTCTCGGCTGGAAATGAGAGCGAAATGGTGCTGGAGGTTGGACTGATATGGAAGGGTGGATCCTACACCCTGTCCACCACAATAACGTAAGAAAGAGGTGAACCAATGAAGACGATGGAAGAAATTTATAGCAATCTCGTAGAGACATTTTCTACCCATACCGGGATGACACCGGCGGCAAACTGCGATCTATCCATTCGACTCTATGCGGTGGCAAGCCAGATCTATGCGCTTTACCGTCAAGGAGAATGGATCGAGAGGCAATGCTTTCCCCAGACGGCGGAAGGGGATTATTTAGACTATCACAGTGAGATGCGTGGACTAGAGCGGAAGGCAGCGGCGAACGCAGTGGGTACCATTCGGTTTTTTGCCAGTGAGAATAATGAGAGTGACATCGAAATTCAGGCAGGGACGGTGGCCATGACGGCAGGGCTTGTGCGCTTTGTCACCACGCAAGATGCCATTCTCAAGGCAGGGGATATTTACGGCGATGTAAGTGCCATGGCGGTCAATGCGGGGACCTCGGGCAATGTGGCGGCAGGGCTGATCATCACGATGGCAGTGCCACCTGTGGGGGTGAGTGGGTGCATCAATCCCATTGCCTTTTCCAACGGGGTAGAGATCGAAGGGGACGAGCAGTTGCGTGAGCGCATTCTGGATACCTACAAACGTCTGCCAAACGGGGCTAATGCTGCCTTTTACGAGCAAGCTGCACTCTCGATGGAGGAGGTGGCAGAGGCAGTGGTCATTCCTCGCAGTCGGGGGATTGGGACGGTGGATCTGATCGTTGCCTCCTACGCCGGGATACCAAGCGATGCCGTCATTGCTGAGCTTGCGGAATACTGCCAAAGTACTCGTGAGATAGCCGTGGATGTGGAGGTCAAGGCGCCTGAGCTGTTGAGCGTGGATCTGTCGGTTTCGGTGAAGCCAGAGGACAATGCAACATTCGAGGAGGCCAAGATCCAGGTAGAGACCGTGCTAGGGGAGTGGTTTAACGGAAACCGACTGGGAAAATCCCTTCTTCGTGGCGAGATGGGGGATGTTATCTACCAGTGTGATGGCGTGAAAAACTACCTCATCAATACCAGCTTGGAGGAGATTTCGGTGGGGCTAGATCAGCTCCCTGTGCTCGGGACCTTGACGGTGGGAGTGATGGCATGAGTTATGAGATCTATCCTTGCGGATTTGGGC
>JAWXUK010000206.1:0-3621 GCA_044432785.1 Eubacteriales bacterium
ACACCAGTATTTTGCGATGTGAACCCTGTGGACTATACCATTGATGTGTCAAAAATGACCCAACTAATTACCGAAAAAACCGTGGCCATTCTCCCAGTTCATGTCTATGGCAATCTGTGTGACGTGGAAGGGATTGATATTGTTGCGAAAAAGCACAATCTTAAGGTGCTTTACGACGCAGCCCACACCTTTGGTGTGAAAAAAAACGGCGTCTCCACGGCGAATTTCGGAGATGCTGCCATGTTTAGTTTCCACGCCACCAAGGTGTTTCACACCATTGAGGGCGGAGGGGTCACTTTTTCTGATCAGTCTCTTTCAGCCAAACTAGATTCCTTGAAAAACTTTGGAATGACATCGGCAACCGAAGTGCCTTTTGTGGGTGGAAATGCAAAGATGAGCGAATTTCAAGCCGCTATGGGGCTTTGCAACCTGCGGTATCTTGACGAGAATCTTTGTAAACGTGAGGTTGTGGTAAAAAGGTATCGCGCCCACTTCTCAGGTGTGGATGGGATCCAGATATGTCCCCCACAAAAAGGGGTTTCTTCCAACTACGCCTATTTCCCTGTGGTATTCCGCTCTGTCCAACGTGACCGAGTGTGCCTAGCATTGGAAGATCAAAATATTATCGCAAGAAAGTATTTTTATCCCTTGACCAATGACTTCATCTGTTACTCAGAACATAGCTTCAAGGGGGATACTCCAATCGCAAGAGGGATTTCAGAAAAGGTTCTTACGTTGCCCCTGTATCCTGATTTGCCCCTAGAAATCGTCGAACAAATCTGCCACATTATACTCTCGGTCGTATAAAATCCACATTCAAGAGAGGGCGCCCCATGAAAGGCATAATTCTAGCCGGAGGACTTGGCACAAGGCTCTACCCCATCACCCAAGTGGTCTCCAAACAGCTCCTTCCCATTTACGATAAACCCCTGATCTATTACCCGATTTCTGTGCTACTTTTAGCAGGGATTCGTGAGATTTTGATCATTTCCACCCCAGAAGATACCCCGAACTTCCAAAAACTATTGGGTACGGGGGAAGAGATCGGGGTTGAATTCACCTATAAAGTCCAAGATACTCCCAGAGGACTCGCAGATGCCTTTTTACTAGGCGAAGAGTTCATTGGGACCGATTCTGTATGCCTGATTTTGGGAGATAACGTCTTTTATGGTCATAATTTCACCCCTACACTCAAAAAAGCGATAGAAAAACAGGGTGCCACCATTTTTGGCTACCCTGTGAAAAATCCCACTGAATTTGGGGTGGTGGAGTTTGATCAAAACCACAAAGTGCTCTCCATCGAGGAAAAACCACAACATCCGAAGTCCAATTATGCCGTTCCTGGACTGTATTTTTACGATAATCGGGTGGTGGAACTAGCCAAAAAAGTAAAACCATCCCCACGAGGAGAGCTCGAAATCACCGCCATCAACAACGCCTATCTGGAGATGAGGGAACTCAATGTTACACTACTAGGACGTGGGGTGGCATGGCTCGATACAGGTTCACCTGAGGGGATGCTAAAGGCAGCTGAGTTTGTGGAAGCCGTCCAGTCACGTCAGGGGTTCTATGTCTCCTGTATTGAGGAAATTGCGTGGAGACAAGGGTTTATCACAAGCGATCAACTCTGCCATATTGGCGAAAAATTACAAAAAACCGAGTATGGACGGTACTTACTTAGTTTAGTTGAAGGAGAACATCATGGTTCAATTAAATAATTTCAATGCAAATGAGAAAATATTGAGATACCCAGAAAAGTTGGATTATTTTTTCAATGGACACAAAACACTGATCGTCACGGAGTTGGATTTGACCAATAAATGTAACCACCTTTGCCCTGGATGTTGTGGAGTCAATGAAAATAAGGAAGAGCTATCCAAAGAGCAGATTGACCAAATCATTAAAAATCTATCGGATGTGGACAATCAAGGAATCATCCTGTCTGGTGGGGGTGAGCCGCTCATTAGCCCACACTTTACCTATGCTGTAAATCTCATTCGGAAGCAGGGAATGAAGATAGGACTGAATTCGAATGGTTCTATTATGAACGAGGAAGTTGGAACTGTCATTGCAGAAAATTTCGAATATTTTCGGATCAGTCTTGATGCAGGGAGCCCAGAAATTTTCAAATTAACCCATGGTATGAATGAAGCCGCCTTCCATAAGACCATAGAAAATATTAAAAAGTTCCAAAAAATCCGTAAATCCATTGGCAGCAAGACCAGCTTCGGAGTTGGATTTTTGACCAGTGTGGACACCGCTTGCGATATGGAGAAATTTGTGGAGCTAATGGTGGAATGCAAGGTTGATTTTGCTCAATTTCGCCCCTTTACTGGAGAAGGTTTTGAGCTATATGATGCTTCTGAGGAGATTATCAGACTTCAAAAGAAGTATAATAGCCCTGAGTTCAAAGTGCTCGCCTCTATGCACAAATACTCTAATGTGAGTGAACCTAGAACCTATACAAAATGCCGTGGAATGTACTTCTCGACCGTGGTTACAGCGGATGCGATGATGTTTTCTTGTCTTCATTATCGGCAGCACCCCGATTATCTTTTGGGAGAAATCACCCCAGACCACACCATTGAGGATATTCTTTCTTCTAGTCAAATGCGTCGGGTATACGAGAATATTGATTGTAGCACTTGCCCAGAACTATGTCGAAATGACGTTTTTAATCGGACGTTGGAAACATTGTCGTTGGATGTGACAAATTCGGAGTTTTTGTGATTTGTTGCAATGGGATGGGATTGAAATGTGTGCGGGAAATACACGCACGGTTGCTTGCGCGCAATAAATCCAACAACAAGATCTAGAAAACATTGACTAGAGCTTTGCTGGAGTTACTGTTGACTCTCCCGCAGTCTAGACGCCAGAAAAGTTATTTATGTCGAAAACTTGTTTGACAATTACCAGACTTACCTGAGCCTTCTATCCTCAACAGGCCGTTTCTAACCCCTCAACTTCATCGAGATACACCTGTGCAGGAGTTTTGTACCCCAGCACCGGATGGGGTCGCACCGTATTATACTGCTCGATGTAAGCCGAAATTCCTTGTCGCAAACTACGAGGTGTAACGTATTCGTTTGTATAAATATTTTCCACTTTCAGACTGCGGAACCACTGTTCTATCAATATTGTCTGCCCAACGGGATTTTCCTTCCATGCTTTGGATGATTACGAGGACTTTAAGCATATTTTCATACTCATTGCTTGTGAATTGGCTCCCCTGGTCAGAGTTAAGATTTTCTGAAACCCTTGAGACTTCTTCTATGACGGCGTGCATCACGGAAGAAGTGTCAAGGGTTTCGGATAAATTCCAACCCACAATGTAGCGACGTAACCGTCAACTCCACCCACGTCAAAATCCAGTGAGAACAATCTCACTGGCCTAAAATTAAACAGGGACTTTACAATATTCAGGAGCATTCCACGGCAAAAGCTCATCCACCCAATTATCAACACTTTGATCTAAATTCGGTGCTGTTTTGAAGATATGCACCAAATATTTGTATGGATCAAGCCCATTTTCTTTCGCTGTTTCGATAATACTATACATCACGGCACTGCCCTGGGCACCCTTCGGAGTATTCGCAAACAAAAAGTTTTTTCGCCCCATCA
>JAWXUK010000207.1:0-3605 GCA_044432785.1 Eubacteriales bacterium
GTTGACCTATGAACTTGATGTTTCCCAACGAAAACTCTTAGTAGATACGTTGTTTGAGATCATCAGTTCTACTAAATTAGAAAGTTTAAGTGAATTTTCTTTCTCTATTCTCCGAGAAAAGGAAAGTATCAAAAAAGCTTTGAAAGAAGTTGACCCAGAAATCGCTAATTGCATGAAAGAAATGTTAAAACGATTAGTGCAAATTTCTTTTGAAACAAGAAAAGAACGGATAGATGAATTGAAAATGAGCCATTTTATCGAAAAAATCTGGTCATAAAGAACAGGAGGACACCCCATGAACCACTTCACCGAAGCCAACTATGAAAACGCAATTATCGAACTATTCCAGCAAGATTTAGGCTACACCTATATTCACGGCTCCACGGTGGAACGAAATCTTCGCAATCCTCTCTATCGCAATGATTTACAGGAAAGTTTGCCACGATTAAACCCAGATTTACCCCAAAGCGCCCTTGATGATGCCCTCTATCAGCTAGAAAACTTCGAGAGAAGCGGTTTGGTGAGCGAAAACATTCGGTTTATGGATTTTCTGCAAAATGGAGTGCCAGTCCGTTTTTTGGTGGGAGACGAGCAACGATCGGATCTAGTGCGTTTGGTGGACTTCGACAACCCTGAAAACAACCGATTTGTGGTGGCGAACCAGTGGACAGTGGTGGAACAATCCGAGCGCAGACCCGACCTGCTCATCTATCTCAACGGCTTGCCCGTGGGTTTTGCAGAACTCAAGTCCCCTTCTCGTGAGGAAACCGATATTTCTGAAGCATACAACCAATTACAGCACTATTTGAAGGAAATCCCCGTCCTTTTTCGCTATAATGCCATCTGCGTCCTGAGTGATATGTCATTTTCTAAATTCGGTACGATCACAACTCCAATCAACCGCTTTGCCGAGTGGAAAACAACAGATGGAAGTTATGAAAACACGCAGTTTGCAAGTTATGACACCTTTTTTACAGGAATATTCGAGAAAAGCCGATTTTTAGACATTCTCAAAAATTTTATCTGCTTCTCCAACGAGGGCGTGAAGCAATTCAAAATCATGGCAGGATACCACCAATACTTCGCAGTCAAAAAAGCGGTGGAAACCAGCCGTAAAGCCACCGAAACAGACGGTAAAGGTGGCGTTTTCTGGCATACCCAAGGGAGTGGCAAGTCACTTTCTATGGTATTTTATGCTCAACTACTTCAAAAGGCGCTCTCCTCCCCTACCATCGTGGTGATTACCGACCGAAATGATTTAGATGATCAGTTGTTTTTGCAATTTTCTAAGTGCAAGGACTTTTTGCGACAAGAACCCAAACAAGCGAACAGTCGCTCAGACTTGAAACAAAAGTTAGACGGTATCACGGCAAACGGCATTTTTTTCACCACCATGCAAAAATTCGAGGAGTCTGCCGAGCCACTTTCCGAGCGCAGAAACATTGTAGTCATGGCAGACGAGGCACATAGAGGGCAGTACGGCTTGAACGAACGTGTCACTGAAAAAGGAGAAATCAAAACAGGTATCGCTCGCATTATCAGAAATAGTCTGCCTAATGCAACCTTTATTGGATTTACAGGGACACCCATTTCCAGCAAAGACCGAAGCACGAAAGAAGTTTTCGGCGATTATATTGACATTTATGATATGACACAAGCCGTTGAGGACGGTGCCACTCGCCCTGTTTATTACGAGAGTCGAGTGATCAAATTAAAGCTAGACGAAGATACCATTGCTCTACTAGATGAGCAATATGAGTTGATGGCAGATAATTTAGATGCCGATGTCATTGATAAAAGCAAACGAGAACTCGGAAAAATGGAGGCGGTTTTAGGCGCAGAGCAAACCATCGACTCCCTTGTCGCAGATATTCTCGACCACTACGAAAATAACCGTGCGCAAGTGCTGACAGGTAAGGCAATGATTGTTGCCTACTCTCGCACAGTGGCTATGAAAATTTATCAAAAATTGCTAGAACTACGCCCAGATTGGACTGATAAAGTCGGTGTTGTCATGACTCGTGGCAACAAAGACCCCGATGAATGGGGTAAAATCATCGGTAATAAACGTACCAAAGATGAAATGGCACTCAAATTCAAAGATAATGACAGTCCCTTGAAAATTGCCATCGTGGTAGATATGTGGCTGACTGGTTTCGATGTTCCATCTCTTGCTACGATGTACGTCTATAAACCGATGGCAGGGCATAACCTTATGCAAGCGATTGCCCGTGTCAACCGTGTTTTTGGAGATAAAGCAGGTGGCTTGGTGGTGGATTATATCGGTATCGCACGTGCCTTGAAACAAGCCATGCACGACTTTACCCCACGAGATAAAACACGTTTTGGAGATCCAGATATTGCAAAATTGGCACTCCCCAAGTTTCTTTCCACCCTCGAAGTGTGTCAAGATCTGCTTCATGGATATGATTACAGTGGCTTTTTCGGAGATAGCGACCGAGAACGTGCCAATGCAATCAAAGGCGCAGCCAACTTTATTTTAGAGAAAAATGTGGCAGACAATTCCTTGCCAGATGATCAAAAGACGGCATATATCTACAAAAAACAAGGGCTAATTTTGACACAAACTCTCTCGCTTTGTTCTAGTCTGGTGGAAAAGGATATGCGATTAGAAGCCGCCTTTTTTGAAACGGTCCGAACTTTGGTGGTACGGTTCACCAATGAAGGAAGTGATGGTGGGATCTCTCTCCCAGGACTCAACCAGCGCATCAATGATTTGTTGGCAGCAAGTGTGAAAAATGAAGGTGTCCTCAACTTATTTGACGATAATCAAACCGAACTATCTCTCTTCGATGAGAAGTTTTTAGAAGAACTCGCTAAAATGAAAGAGAAAAATCTAGCATTGACACTACTTAAAAAGCTCATTGCAGAGCAAATTGCGGTGTATCGTCGCACAAATGTCGTAAAATCTGATAAATTCAGTGTACTCTTGCAAGAAAAGGTCAATTCCTATCTCAACGGAATGCTCACGAGCAATGAAGTGATAAGTGAGATGATGGCATTAGCGAAAGCGATGAAAGAGGCGCACGAACTTGGTAATGAGTTAGGTTTAACCGTCGAGGAACTTGCTTTTTACGATGCTCTTACCAAACCACAGGCGATCTCCGATTTTTATAATCATGATCAACTTATTAAGCTAACAAAAGAGCTTACAGAGGCTTTGCAACGCAAAAAAACTTTAGACTGGCGCAATAAAGAGAGCGCTAGGGCAGAAATGCGCTCCATGATTAAGCGACTTCTAAAAAAATTCGATTACCCACCAGACGGATATGACGAAGCCCTATCTACCGTGATTG
Organism: Eubacteriales bacterium; assembly: GCA_044432785.1. Lineage (GTDB taxonomy): Bacteria > Bacillota > Clostridia > Oscillospirales > Oscillospiraceae > JAWXUK01. Next base: position 3,318 of record JAWXUK010000207.1, read on the forward strand.
AACAATGCGAATTGTGGACAGATGAAGTGATGGAAGTAATCTAATTGGCAGAACGAAAAAGTCCTTGAGTCACTGGCTATATGCTAAAAAACCAAGCAGTTCCTGTAACATGAACTGTTTGGTTTTTTCTTTTTAATCAAATGAATAGGACAAAAAGCGGACGTAAGTTTATCCTTCCAAACTTGGTTAAGAACTGATATAGTAGTTGGTGGGGAGTTTGATTGACCCTTATATTCAGAGCAAGGACACGAAGCAATCGACCTCCTACAATAACGAAAGAATGTGATA
>JAWXUK010000208.1:0-3578 GCA_044432785.1 Eubacteriales bacterium
GCACTTCGTGAGGCGAGAGCGCCCCCTCTGTAAGGGCTTTTCCCTTTACAACATCTTCCCCATCTTTGACCTGGATGCCAGAGCTATATGGGAGTGCGTAGGTCACCACTTCGCCATCTGGGGCAGTGATGGTGAGGTTACACATGGTGCGTTTGACCTCTTCTAGTGAGACCACACCCGAGATTTCGGCGAGTTGTGCCATTTTCTTGGGTTTGCGTGCCTCGAAGAGCTCTTCAACACGAGGGAGACCTTGGGTGATATCGCTACCTGCGACACCACCGGTGTGGAAGGTACGCATGGTGAGCTGGGTACCGGGCTCGCCGATGGATTGTGCAGCGATGATACCAACAGCCTCACCAGCCCCGACAGGGCCACCGATGGCAAGGTTCATACCATAACACTTACTACACACACCACTGTGCGCACGACAGGTGAGCACCGAGCGAAGTTTTGCCTTTGTGATCCCGAGTGCTTCGAGGACTTCGGCATTTTCTTGGCGAAGCATGGTGTCTTTATCGAAGAGCACCTCCCCTGTTTGTGGGTGGAGGAGATCTTCCACGAGATATCTGCCGTGGATACGCTCGGCGAAGGTTTTGATGACTTGACCGTATTCTGCGATCTCTTCCACTTCGATTCCGTTTGTTGTACCACAGTTTTCCTCTCGAATGATGACCTCTTGCGAGACGTCAACCAAACGACGGGTGAGGTATCCGGAGTCGGCAGTACGAAGCGCAGTATCAGCCATTCCCTTACGAGCACCACGAGAGGAGATGAAGTATTCCAAAACAGAAAGACCTTCACGGAAGTTTGCCTTGATGGGGATTTCGATGGTACGTCCCGAGGTATCTGCCATCAGTCCACGCATACCTGCGAGCTGACGGATTTGTGCCATGGAACCACGGGCGCCCGAGTCCGCCATCATGAAGATGGGGTTGTAGCGATCGAGATTTTCTTGAAGTGCCACCGAAACATCTTCGGTGGTTTTTTCCCAGGCACGCACTGAGAGACGATAGCGCTCTTCCTCGGTGATCAGACCACGACGGAATTGCTTTTCGATTTTCACGATTTCGGCTTCGGTTTCACGGATGAGTTCGTACTTTTTCTCTGGAACCGTCATGTCCGAGATGGAAACCGTGAGGGCGCCACGAGTGGAGAACTTGTATCCCAAATCTTTGAGGGCATCGAGCACACCGGCTGAGATGGTGAATCCGTGTTTGGTGATACATTTATCAATGATGGTACCCAGTTGTTTTTTGCCCACCACGAAGTTGACTTCTGGGTCGAACATGGTTTCTGGGTTTGTGCGATCCACGAAGCCGAGGTCTTGAGGGATGACCTCGTTATAGATAAGGCGACCCACCGTGGTTTTGACCAGTTTGTGCTCTGTGACGCCGTTTACTTCACGGAACATACGCACTTGGATGGGGGCATGGAGTGTGACCACTTCGGCATCGTAGGCGAGCATTGCTTCCTCTTCGTTACGGAAGGAGCGACCTGCGCCAGCTTCGGTGTCACGCTCGTAGGTGAGGTAGTAGGCACCGAGCACCATATCTTGAGAAGGGATGGTGACAGGTCCACCGTCTTGAGGACGGAGGAGGTTGTTTGCCGAGAGCATGAGGACACGAGCTTCGGTTTGTGCCTCTGCCGAGAGAGGGACGTGGACAGCCATTTGGTCGCCATCGAAGTCGGCGTTAAAAGCAGTACAGACCAGTGGGTGGAGCTTGATGGCACGGCCTTCCACCAGAACAGGTTCAAATGCTTGAATACCCAAACGGTGAAGGGTTGGAGCACGGTTTAGCATGACTGGATGCTCTTTAATGACTGCTTCCAGTGCGTCCCACACTTCGGGATCCCCTTTATCCACCTTTTTCTTGGCAGATTTGATGTTTGTGACCTTTTCGTGTGTCTCCACCAATCTCTTCATGACGAAGGGACGGAAGAGCTCGATTGCCATTTCCTTAGGGAGACCACATTGATATAATTTGAGGGAAGGACCAACCACGATGACAGAACGTCCTGAGTAGTCGACACGTTTTCCGAGCAAGTTTTGACGGAAACGTCCCTGTTTTCCCTTGAGCATATCAGAGAGGGATTTGAGAGGGCGATTGTTTGCCCCTGTGACCGCACGCCCACGACGTCCGTTATCAATGAGGGCATCCACTGCCTCTTGGAGCATTCTTTTTTCGTTGCGAACGATGATGTCGGGGGCTTTGAGTCCGATCAAACGTTTGAGACGGTTGTTACGGTTGATGACACGACGATAGAGGTCGTTGAGATCCGAGGAAGCGAAGCGACCACCGTCTAGTTGCACCATGGGACGGATTTCTGGTGGGATGACTGGGAGATAGTCGATGATCATCCATTCGGGTTTGTTGCCCGATTGCAAGAAGGCGTCCACCACCTCTAGGCGTTTGACGATACGGATTTTTTTCTGTCCCGATGCTTCTTTGAGCTCGGCACGAAGGCTGATGGACATTTTTTCGAGGTTCATGCCTTGGAGAAGCTTTTTGATGGCTTCGGCACCCATGCCAGCTTCGAAGTCGTCCTCGTATTTCTCACGCATATCCTCGTATTCTTTTTCGGTGAGGATTTGGTTGAGGGCGAGGGGGGCAAGTCCTGGATCTGTCACGATATAGGAGACAAAGTAGAGGACTTTTTCTAAGATACGGGGGCTGATATCGAGGAGAAGTCCCATACGAGAAGGGATTCCTTTAAAGTACCAGATGTGGGAGACAGGGGCAGCGAGCTCGATGTGTCCCATACGTTCACGACGCACCTTTGCTTTGGTAACCTCGACACCACAACGGTCGCAGACCTTGCCACGGTAGCGAATCTTTTTGTATTTTCCACAGTGACATTCCCAGTCTTTGGTGGGGCCAAAGATTTTTTCGCAGAAGAGTCCGTTGCGCTCTGGTTTTAGGGTACGATAGTTGATGGTTTCAGGTTTTTCCACCTCGCCAAAGGACCACTCTTTGATTTGCTCTGGGGAGGCAATGCCAATGCGTATCGCATCAAATTCAGTATAACTCATTCTTAGTACCTCCCTTATTCATGGTTGCCGTCGAAGGGCTTGGATGCTCCCCCGTCGTAGTCGGAAGTGTTTTCATAAGCAAAATCTCCCTCTTCTTTTTCTTGGTAAGTGCTTGTATTTAGGAGGTCATCGTCCTGACCTTCCTCTTTGAAGCTGTATCCTGCCTGTGCAAATTCGATATCACTGGATTGGTTAGAGTATTCCATCTCCTCGTCCTCACGACGTGGTTGGAAGATCTCTTCCTCTTCCTCTTTGAGCTCGATTTCGTTGCCGTGGACATCCAGGACACGCATATCGAGACAGAGGGATTGGAGCTCTTTGATAAGCACCTTGAAGGATTCTGGGACACCTGGGCGAGGGACGTTATGTCCCTTGACGATTGCCTCGTAAGTCTTGACACGGCCTGTGACGTCATCCGACTTGACCGTGAGGATTTCTTGAAGGGTGTAGGCTGCGCCATAAGCTTCCAGTGCCCAAACCTCCATCTCTCCGAACCGTTGTCCACCAAATTGCGCTTTACCACCCAAAGGTTGTTGGGTAACGAGGG
>JAWXUK010000209.1:0-3562 GCA_044432785.1 Eubacteriales bacterium
CGCTGGGTGTGTTCCTGCACTCATCGTGGTGAACTGCGTGATTTTGGGTCGTGCTGAGATGTTTGCATCTAAAAACGGTCCTTTCTTGGCAACCTTGGATGGAATCGGTATGGGTATCGGATTTACCCTCACCTTGACCATCATGGCAATCATCCGTGAGGTCTTCGGCGCTGGTACCTGTTTCGGAATTCAAGTCCTCCCCGAAGGAACCGCCTTCACCATCATCGCAAGTCCTCCTGGTGGATTCTTCGTCTTTGGTCTTATGATGGCAGCAACCACGGCGATCTCCACCCCTCGTAAACCAAAGGAAAAACCTGAAGATCCTGCTCCTGCAGTGGAAGGAGGCGAGGCATAATGGAAATGATGCGTGAATTTGCAGCCGTGTTCTTCACCATGATTTTGGTGGATAACTATGTCTTGGTCAAGTTTCTAGGAATTTGTCCTTTCCTCGGTGTTTCGAAAAAGCTTGATAGTGCCGTTGGTATGAGTATGGCGGTTACCTTCGTTATGGTCATGGCAACTGCTGCCACTTGGCCCATCCAAACCTTCTTGCTCACTCCTATTGATGCTGCCACTGGCGAGCTTAAATGGGATCTTGGGTATCTTCAAACCGTGGTATTTATCCTCATCATTGCAACTTTGGTGCAATTGGTGGAGATTATCCTTAAAAAATACCTCCCTGCGCTCTACCGTTCGCTTGGTGTGTTCCTTCCCCTCATCACCACAAACTGCGCCATCTTGGGTGTGACCATTCTAAACCTTGATAGTGGTTACAGCTTCGAGACCAGTATCGTGAGCGCCATTGGTGCCGGTATAGGTTTCTTAGTGGCTATGGTCATGTTCTGTGGGGTGCGTAGCCGTGTAGATGCGGCAAAACCACCAAAATGCTTCGAGGGATTGCCCCTCACCTTAGTGGCTGCAAGCATGGTCTCCATGTCCTTTATGGGATTTGGCGGCATCATTGAAGCCATCTTTGGCGCAACTTAATAGGGGGTAGAAATTATGGATCCAATTTTATTAGCGATACTCATTGTGACTACCGTCGGAATCATTGGTGCCATTGTCCTCGTGACAGCATCCATCGTGATGTATGTCCCTGTGGATGAACGTATCGAGAAAATCAGCGAAATCCTCCCTGGTGCAAACTGTGGTGGTTGTGGATGCGCTGGTTGTGCCGACTATGCCAAAACCATCGTGGAAGATGGAAATGCTCTGACCAAATGTGCCCCTGGTGGTGGTGATTTGGTGGGAAAACTCGCCGAAATCATGGGCTCGGAAGCTGGGGCTGTTGTCCCTCTAAAAGCTTCTATCTCCTGTGCCGGTACTTGCGAGAAAACCGAAAAACGCTTCGAGTTCCAAGGTGAATTATCGAGCTGTTTGGCTGTTAAAAGCCTTTACGGTGGCGACGGAAAATGTTCTTACGGCTGTTTAGGCTATGGGGACTGCGTTGTTTCCTGTGGCTTTGATGCCTTGAAGATTGTGGATGGTATTGCAGTTGTCGATCGTGATAAATGCGTGGGCTGTGGCGCTTGTGCCACTGCCTGTCCCAACCATATCATTGATATCATCCCTGAACACAAGCGTAAACCAATCGTTGCTTGTCAAAACGAGGAAAAAGGTGGCGTGACCGGTAAACAGTGTAAAGCTGGTTGTATCGGTTGTACTAAGTGCGTCAAGGCATGTCCTAAAGATGCTATCGTGATGAAAAACAGCGTCGCAGTGATCGATCAAGAGAAGTGCGTGGGCTGTCAACTGTGTATCAAAGAGTGTCCAAAACAGATTATCTTAGTGCCAGCACAAAGATAGACGTAATGAGCCGTAGAACTTCATAGTTTTACGGCTCTTTTTAACCCTGAGGGGTGTTACATGTATCCCTCAACCGAATTGCAATAAAGGAGTATTGTATGAAGTATGATTTCAAAACCCCCGTCGATCGCAAGGGAACTGGCGCCTCGAAGGTCAACCCCGAACGTGTTCGCACTGTTTTGGGACAAAACTATTACGAGGATACCATCTCTATGTGGATCGCCGACATGGATCTCGCTTGTTCCCCCCACATCGTGGAGAGACTGAAACAACGTGCCGACCGTTTGATTTTTGGTTACACTGCGCCCACCGATGAGTATTTCTTGAGTATTACTGGATGGTATGCACGTCGTCAAAAGGTCAATCTCGATCCAACGAAGATCACCTACTGCAATGGCGCCCTCAACGGAGTGAAAAACCTCATCAATGCTTTTAGCGAGGTGGGAGATGGTGTGATTTTGCAGGGACCCGTCTACTTCCCATTCTATGCAAAAATCAAAGAAACTAAGAGAACTTTGCTCGATAACCGTCTGCTCAAGGATGAAAATGGAGTCTATTCCATCGACTTTGCAGATTTTGAGGCGAAATGTAAAGAAGCAAAGCTCTTTATCCTATGTAACCCCCACAACCCTGTAGGTGCTATCTGGAAGAGTGAGGACGTGAAAAAACTCCTCGATATTGCCAATGCAAACAACGTCACCGTCATTGCAGATGAGGTTCACTCGGATTTGATTCGTCATTCTGCAACCTTTACCAGTGTTTTGACCCTAGAAAACAATCAAAATACCGTGGTGGTGACAGGAATAAACAAGACCTTCAACCTTCCAGGATTGCAAGGCTCTAACCTCATGTTCCCAACCAAAGAAATGCAAGATCAATACCTTGAGAAAACTGGTACTATGGGGATCAACCCCTTCACCCTCGAGGCCACCATCGCTGCTTACAACCAATCCGAGGAGTGGTTGGATGAGTTGCGCACTGTTTTGGATGAAAATATGAAAATCATCGAGGAATATTTTCAAAAAGAGATTCCCAAAATCCGTTTTCAGGTGCCTGAGGGAACCTATCTTGCTTGGCTGGATTTCACTGCGTTCGGTCTTTCTGAAGAGGAACTCATCAAAATTATCGCTGATGATGCTCATATCGCACTCGAAGGGGGCAAAATGTTCGGTGAAGAGGGATATATTCGCATGAATATCGCCTGTCCTACCTTCGTGTTGGCAGGGGCGCTTGATCGTCTCCAAAGAGTTTTCGCAAATCGATAAAATTTCTTCCTTTTTTGGGAACTTTATCCCACCTTTCACGTCTAAGAAATAGAACGAGTTCACTCACTCGTTTTGAGACGGAGTCTAGCTCCTCTCTTTGACACAAAAACAGCCTACTTCCCAGTTTTGGAGGGAAGTAGGCTGTTTTTTATTGCATCATTTCGTAGCACGAGAGAAATCATCCTGTAAACTAACTGCCAAGATATGCCTTCTTGACCCCTTCGTCGTGGAGGAGATCCTGTCCTGGGCCTTCGAGGGTGATGACCCCAGTTTCGAGGACGTAGCCACGGTGAGCGATTTGGAGTGCCATATTAGCATTTTGCTCGATTAAGAGGATGGTGACCCCTTGTTTGTTGACCTCTTTGATGATGTCGAAGATCCCACGCACCACGATGGGTGCAAGACCGAGGGAGGGTTCGTCCATCATCATGATTTTTGGGTGGGACATCAGGGCACGACCCACAGCGAGCATCTGTTGCTCTCCCCCTGAT
>JAWXUK010000210.1:0-3561 GCA_044432785.1 Eubacteriales bacterium
CCAAGCCGTTTTGGGGGATAGGAGGAAATATGCAACTACCTAACTACGGCAAGAAAGCTGTGCTTTATCTCAGACTTTCACGGGATGAAGCCAAAAAAACGGAGAGTTTGTCCATCACAAACCAGCGTAGGATTTTGACAGAGTTTGCAGAACAAAATGACTTCGATGTTATCAACGAGTACATCGACGATGGCGTGTCAGGTTCAAATTTTGACCGTCCTCAGTTCGTGCAGATGATCGAAGATGGCAAGAAAAAGAAGTTCGATATTATTATCGTCAAGGATTTATCACGGCTTGGACGTGACCACGTTGCGTCCGACGATCACATCGAACGGATATTTCCGAAAATGGGACTTCGTTTCATCTCGTTGCACGAAAACTATGACAGTAACAATGATGACGATGCCATATCGGACATGGTACCCTTCATCAATTTGTTCAACGAATTCCATGCGAAGTCAACCAGCCGAAAGACCAAGTCTACCAAGATGGCGATGGGAAAAGCAGGGAAATTTCAGGGGAGCAAAGCACCCTTCGGCTACGTTTTAGATCCACAGGACAAGTACCACTTAATTATCGATAGCGATGCAGCCGAGACCGTCAGAGAGATTTTCAAACTCGCTTGCGAGGGATATGGTCACAAAGCGATCGGTCGAGTTTTGCGAGAGCAGAAACGTCTCAACCCCTCTGCGTACTGTCTTGAGCGCAACCCAGACCACTATCAAAGTGAGTATTGGAAACAGCCACATGACTGGCACGCATCCTCTATCCGAGGAATTTTGAACAACAAAGTTTACCTCGGACACATGGTGAGTGGCAAACGGAGAGTCCCCTCGTTCAAGACCAAAAAAACTGTGAAAATGCCCGAAGAGAGTTGGATCGTCGTGGAGAACACTCACGAACCCATCATCAACAAAGACACTTGGAAGTTGGCACAAAAGAAACTCTCGGTGCGCACTCGTTGCGATAACCAAGGCGCCATCCAAATGTTTGCAGGTCTGGTCAAATGTGCCGACTGCGGTTATGCACTCTCGTTTACCCAGAGTGGAAAGAACCGCCAAAGTCCACGATACCAGTGCAGTCTGTACAACGTCAAGGGCAAAGCCTACTGCAAATCCCACTTCATTACTTACGATGATTTGTATCGAGTGGTGCTTGAGGACATTCAACGAAGGGCGAGATTGGCTCGCAATTTGGATGCACACTTGCTGAGGCAACTTCAAAATGAAGCGAGTGGATCACTGGAAATTCAACGTAAAAAATTGCAGAGAGACGCCCAAAAACTGCAAGAACGAATTGACAAAATCGAAGAGATCGTCCCTAAGATTTATGAAGATGGTTTGACTGGTCTCATCACTCGCTCACGAGCTCATGAGATGATGCAAAAGTACGAAGCCGAGCAATCGGGACTTCGCAAGCAGATGGGTGAGATGCTCGATGAGTTGGAATCCTACGAGGACAAGTTTTCTGACCTTGAGGAATTTACCAAATCCATTGCTCAGCACCACGAACTGGAGTCACTCAATGCCACCATCTTAAATGAATTGATTTCGGAAATTCAGGTTGGGATCAAGGAAATCAAGGACGGCGAGAAGTACCAAAAGGTGAAAATCGTGTACAACCAAGCTTGTTATGTGGAGATTTTCGAGGACATCGAAACCTTGCCCAGCTATGGCGTGAGCGACGAGGAACTGATGCAACTCATCGAGGACGGTCGGGATGCGGAATACTTGGCTCCGATAGCCCAAGACATGGAATTTTGCATGATGCTTGGTTATGTGCCAACCGCCGAAGAATTGAATAATAAGACGCTAGAAAGTAAAGAGATACCTATACAAACGTCTTGAGGTCAGCGGTTCGAGCCCGCTTATCTCCACCATAAAAACACCGTTTTTCTTCAGATTAATGGTGTTTTTTTATAAAAATCTTTATGGTTACTAATTATACGAGCAACATATATAATAGAGGAGAAATAATGATTTACGAGAATTATGTTTTACACCTAAAAGGAACCATTGATACTTACTCAACAAAAATAAAAAATCATTTGCTTAAACTATTCGAAGAAAAAGGAATCATACAAACTGAAAATCAAAAAAGTCTCTTTGAAAGACCTGATGCTGTGACAGTTGTCGATTTAGAGCTACAAGAAAAGCTGAAGGAAACATTGAATATAACCAGAGAAGCGGTCAAAATATTCGAAGAATGGGAATTTATTAGAGATTACAAATATTCAACATTGTTTTTACCATCAGATTTTGAAAAGTTCATTGATTCTTGTTCTAAATTCACTGCTCTAGAAAATTGTGAGTGCGAAAATGATTATCTGTCAGATGGTTTTAGTGACCCTACAAAATACGAAACAGATGAACTCTTGTTGCTTAAGTTCTCGCTAAAATATGCAGCAATTAATAACATTAGTGGGTCGGAACTCTTGCTTAAGTATCCAGTAATCATAGTTTGTCACAAGAGTTTGAGTATTGTAGAAATAAGGTTCGACACGCTAAAACGTGATTTTCTTACTGAGCGGAAAGCACAAACGATTTATGGAGACGTAATTCGCACTGCTCAAGATTGGTGCGTAAACAGTTTAGAGAACTCACTGGGACCTCTGAATTTAGATTTTTTAATTCGAGATGTAGTAGACTCCAAAGGTGATAGTAACGTAAAGCTAATGGCACAGTACGTCAAGTTACCGAGTGGCGGAAATGCTCAACTTGACGTGGGTAAGAATGAAGATTACATCTTGCCCATCATCGGTGAATTGAAAGAATTACTACAGAATCCGAGTCACCTCGTTGAATTAGAAAAATGCCCGCAACTGAAAACTTCCTTAGATCAATTTATGTTGGACAACGAACAACTGTCCTACTATTCCTGGATAGAAATCCTTTGGGAAAATGAAGTGAAAACACGAAGTGTACGTGTGAAGTTTATTTTTGATTATAAGAATAATGGCTATTGTTTGATGCAACACTATTATAATCAAGTCTTAATTGGTATGGAGAGGATGAATTATGTTGCAAACCATATTAACAAACGTAGAATTGATGAAACAACTCAATCAAATCTTACCAAACAATGGGCAGCTGCAATTATTCCTTGACTTAGTCAGTTCTTATAAAACAGGAAGTTGGATTTACCCTGGTGTCATCAAAAGGAAATTAAATCTGAACATATCTGATACATATCAGGTATTAAGTCTGCTTGAGTGTAATAACTTTCTAGATAGTAGATATGAGATTACGTGTCCGAATTGTCAACATACTTCTGGTCGTAAATTGTAATAACAAATTGAACACTCACCAAAATAAAGTCATCCCTTATCTCCGATAGATGCGATCTAACTCAGTATCAAACAACTCCTCTGGAGTATGATATCCTAATCGTTTGGTTGGAGTGGCATTGATTTCATCTGAAAATGCTAGAATTTCCTCGGCTGTGAAGCCTGATATCGACATCCCCTTGGGAATGAAATTGCGTAATCTACGGTTAAAACGCTCGTTGATGGGTCGCTCCCATGAGGAATAGGGATGCGCAAAGTAAATTTTGGTTCCTAAT
>JAWXUK010000211.1:0-3542 GCA_044432785.1 Eubacteriales bacterium
CCAACTTGGGAATAAGTTAAGTCGGTCCGTTTTCCACGTCGGTTTAACGCTTCTAGCTTCATCTTGTAGGCAAATGCCTTTTCGCTAGGGAGAAGCATTTCTCGGTGAATATTGGTGTCCACCATTTGAAAAATCGCTTCGTCATCGTCCAAGTCACGAACAAAGGCAAAGATGGTTTCCAGTTCCAGAAGTTGACTGGCTTTTACCCTGCGATGTCCCGAAATGATCTCGTATTCCCCTCTATCTTTGGGGCGGACAATAATGGGGGTTGTGACACCATGCTCCTTGATACTTTCGGTCAATTCTGCAAGCGAATGGTCCTCAAGCACCTTGAACGGGTGGTTTTCAAAGGAAAACAGCTGATAGAGTTTCAACGAAACAACTTTCTCCCCGTCATTATCCCCCAAAAGCGAGGTGGCGATTTTGGGTCGTGCCAATGTCTTAGCCACTTAGCCCACCTCTCTCTACCTCTTGTAGACAAGCAATCTTTTGGTGTACTTGGCACTCATCTTGAAGTCCCTTATCGGTAAAAATTTGATACATATTCTTGTTCCTCCTTTTCGTGTTAGCCTGATATACATAGCTATATTTCTGTTAGCAATCCTCCCATGAAGGGAGGTAAGAGAGGACAAGACAGTTTGAAAATTCCTGTTTTTTATGCCCTCTCAAAATCGTAAATACTGTTATTGACTGCCTTGAAACCGTTGGTATGACAGGGGAAACGCTGGGGTTGACATAAGAGCACTCGTACCAAATCACCCATAGACGAACCTTTTGGTTCATCTATGGGTATTTTGTTGCTTTTGTCGCTGGCTCTGCAGTAAATTTCGAGATATGAGCCGTTTTCATCCTCAAATAATAGGATTTTCTCTACGAACATGTCCACAAGGCTGGCACAGAATTTCGGATTGGTCTTGTCCCCATTTTTGAACCGATTGAAGAAGAACAAAATCTCTTCCTCGGTCAGTGCAGGGCTTTGGATTTTCTCTCGTGCCAGCTCCATCTCCAAGTCTTGGCGTTCAGCTTGTCTCTTTTCAATTTGCTCGCTGATGAGGTCAATGGATTTTCCTTGCTCCAAGGCTCCCACCAGATTTTCCAGTGCCACCTTATTCTCTTTCAGTTTTTTCTCCACATATTTAATTACGTCACCATTTCCATCTTCGTGGGAAAGGGTGGCGATTTTCTTTGCCACGGATCCCAGATATTTGGTGCTCAACGATTTGAGTAGAGCATCCACCACCAGTGGTTCAACACGGTCTTTTCGGATGGATTTCTTCTTGCAGATCCGTCTTTTTTGGTTCTTACAACAATAATAACTATATGGCTTGGAGGTGTGAGATACCCCACTATACCCCACCATTGGCGATCCACACTTGCCACAAAACAGCTTGGTGGTTAGAATGTACTGATCCCCCAGTGCTTTGTTTCTAGCAGGCGCCTTCTTGTTCTTCGCCATCTGAATTTGAACTGCTTGGAAGGTCTCTTCATCAATTAAACGTGGTACACCATCAGGGATTACGATATCCGAGTATTTGAACACGCCACGATAAATGTCATTGGTTAGGATTTTACGAATGGAATTCTTGTTATATTCGTTTCCTTTGCTCGTTTTCATCCCTTTATTATTGAGATAACGAATGATGTCAGCCATAGAATTGCGTTTGAGGTACATTTCGAATATTTTCTTGACAATCACCGAGGTCTCGTTATCAATCACATAGGATTTATTTTCGATTCTATACCCCAAAGCAACTGTGCCACCTGTATATTGGCATTTTTCGGCAGAGATTCGCAACCCTCTGGTGACTTTTTGCGACAACTCTTTCGAGAAATACTCTGCCATGCCTTCCACCATGGATTCGAGTAGCACACCACTGGCATCATCGGTGATATTCTCACGAGCCGAGAGAACTTTCACTCCATTTTTGTGTAATTTCTGTTTATTGTTGGCGCTGTCAAAGCGATTTCGGGCAAATCTATCGAATTGATAGACCAACACCGCTTCAAATTGACGTTTGTTGCTGTCACGGAGCATTTTTTGGAATTCGGGGCGGTTGTCATTGGTGGCTGACGCCGCACGGTCGATATATTCCCCGATGACAGTGTACCCCATTCTGTCGGCGTGGTCGTAGCAGGTCTTAAGTTGCCCCTCGATGGACTGCTCGGTCTGATTATTACTGGAATATCTTGCGTAAATAACAATTTTCAATTAGTTTTCCTCCTCTTTCACCATATTAAGCATGGTTTGCTTCAATCTTTCGTGCATGGGCGATTTTGGGTCAAAGCACATTTCAATGAATTTTTTGTACTCCGAACTGTCTTCGGTGTATTTGGGGATTGCCTCGTAGGTTGTGCCTTTTGGGTTGTCTGTGCGACTGAAGATGTAGTCTAACGACACATCAAAGTAGTTTGCATACCACAAAAGTATGTCATGTGGGGCTTCGCTGTCGTTGTTCTCGTAGCGATTGATACGAGCAGGGGTGCAACCGACAAGGGTTGCCATCTTGACTTGGGAAATTCCTAGCTGGGATCTGAGTTCTTTTAATCTGTTTGATACTTCGATCATGGTGTAATACCTCCTTATATTATGAGGCAATTATACATCACTATACGAAGCATGTCAAGAGGTTTTTTGAAATTTCTTAAAAAAAATGGAAAGCCTACTCATTTGTGGTGAGTAGACCTTCCAGAGCATCATACAAATTCAATTACCATCGTAACAAAGGGTGATGCCACTACATCAAACAAAATATCTATGGGAAAACCCCTCGCTCGGCTTGGGACAATTACCCTGAATTTTTTTCTTGCGCTTATTTCATGAATTTCATCCCAAATTACGATTGTAATTTTCTCAAGCATCCCTGAACTCAATGTAAAACACGAAAGTTCATCAAGTTGCTTTACTGATACTTGTCATAAACGTGAGCAAAATGTAGGAAAAATCGTCATATTGCGATATGAAACATAGTATTTTATCGAAATTTGTCTTGACTTTTTATTTTTTGTGTGGTATACTCAGTTCATCAGGAAACACAGAACCGACGGTGGTGTTCCATTTAGGGAGGTGTACTTTTTGACCGAATTACTTATTATGCTTTTTTTATACTTCATGCTTTTCGCACCTTTGAAACCCAAGAAATAACAGTAACCCTAGATAGTTCCATTGGGATTCGCCCAATCACATCAGAAACGAGGTAGCCTGTATGACGGAATCAGAATTGTTAGAAGTATTAAAAATACTCTTCCCTTCTCGCATCATCTACATAAATCAACGAAAATCCTCTCCAAATAATATCAAACTTTTTTCACTTGTTAGAAAATTCGCAAAAATCAACGGAGTTTCAAGCGATGACTGGCTTGCATCCAAAGGCTATATTTGTCTAGATGTCGGCTCTAGCAAATCCGATATGCCTAGTGAGCAGAAAAAAGCACCCGAAAATCGAGATGAAACCATGATGGAGTATCGTTTTAGCGAGCGAACTGGCGAGTCTGCCTTCGATCTAGCAGATTGGATCTTAAAAAACTATCCTCTCGCTGGCGAG
>JAWXUK010000212.1:0-3506 GCA_044432785.1 Eubacteriales bacterium
ATTTTACGTCCACAACTCCACTGTGAATGTGGATATCACCGCTGGAAATGGCTATGCTGGCGGCTTCTTCGGTTCCCTGGCATCTAGCTCTAGCGACTATATCAGCTATCCCCATATGGCAGACTGCCACGCCTTGGTCACATCCCCCCCTAACATCTCGCAGGTGGCGAGGGTGAGCACAGGGCGAATTCGTTTCCCCCCTGCAAGAAGAGAATAGTTCATCCCCTCCTCTAAGGTGTGGTGGGGGTGGGCTGTGGGGATAGCTTTGGCGAGGTAGTCCTCGATCAGGGTGACATATTGACCCAACCGGAGTGTAAATCCTTGCATGCTTACTCCCCTTCTATCTCTGTTTCTATGGGGGTTCCGTCGGCAGATGGAGTGAGTTTTTTGACCTTGACCTCAGCCTTTTCTAAGGTTTTGGAACAGGTGCGAATAAGCCCTGCCCCCTCTTCAAAGAGGGCGAGTGCCTCCTCTAAACTTGCTTGACCGTCGTCTAAAGTGGCGACGATCTGCTCGAGTCGTGA
The DNA here is from genome assembly GCA_044432785.1 of Eubacteriales bacterium. Taxonomy (GTDB): domain Bacteria; phylum Bacillota; class Clostridia; order Oscillospirales; family Oscillospiraceae; genus JAWXUK01. The sequence continues at coordinate 525 of JAWXUK010000212.1, forward strand.
CATGGATTGTGCGAAGTCCTTTGTTGCCATGGTGATTCCCCTTTCTGTGGGTTATTTATGATTTACCACCCTGATTTGGGGTGATTTTTTCGGTGCGACAATGTGCGATACCGTCGGCTAGGTCAAGCTGGAGAAGATCCCCTGGGCTCACCTGCTCGACCGAGGTGACATATTCCCCCTCTTCATCTCGCAAAATGGCATACCCTCTCCCCATGACCTTGAGGGGGCTAAGGGCATCAAGAGACGCCGAGAGCCTTGCTAAACTGTGGGATTCCCGTGCAAGTATGGTCTCCATACTTTGGTAGAGTTTTTCGGCTTGATGGTCGAGGAGCTGACTCTTTGCGCCGATATAATACATGGGATTTTTCATCTGGGGATGGTTTTGGAGATGGGATAGGTGATCTCTATGATACTGGATCTGTCCGAGCAGTCTGGCATTGATCCGTTTCTCGAAGGTTTGAAGAGCGTACTCGATGGCACGCAATTCTGGGACGGCACGTTCTGCTGCATTGGATGGAGTGGAGGCACACACATCGGCGACATAATCGGCGATGGTGGTATCTGGTTCATGTCCCACAGCAGAAATAATAGGGATTTTCGAGCCGAAAATGGCACGAGCCACCTCTTCTTCGTTAAAGGACCATAAATCTTCCATAGAACCTCCCCCTCGCCCTGCGATGATGAGGTCGGCGGCTTTGTGATTATTGACCCACTGGATGGCACTTGCAATTTCGTGTGCCGAACCCTCTCCCTGTACCCTCACGGGGACAACGTAAATGGTGAGCATGGGGTAGCGATTGGTCAAAATCCGTATCATGTCTTGCACTGCTGCCCCTGTGGGGGACGTGACAAGTGCGATGGTTTTAGGGAATGTGGGAAGTGGTTTTTTGTGGACGGGGTCGAAGAGCCCCTCCCGTTCAAGCTTTGCTTTTAGCTCTTCAAAGGCGAGACTTAAATCCCCCTCCCCTACCACCGACATGGATTTGCAATAGAGTTGGTATTTGCCATCCCGAGGAAAAACCGTGATATTGCCTGACACCTGAACCTCGGTACCATCCTGTGGACGGAATTTGAGGGATCTTGCCTGGCTTGCAAACATCACGCACCCCACCACCCCTTCACTATCTTTCAAAGAGAAATAGTGGTGGCCACTGGAATGTGCCTTGTAGTTCGAGAGTTCCCCCTGTAGCACGATATTGGAGAGGATTCTATCCCGATCCATCATGGTTTTGAGGTATTGTCCCAATTTCGATGGGGTGAGCACGGTTTTTGCAGTCATTTAGAATCCTCCTCTCGTTTGGCAAGCACTGCGACTCCGAGGGCGTTGTCGGTGCAATATTTGGGGTCGGGGAACAGTCCCTCTCCGAGTACTTTGCGCAGTCGATTGCTCGAAGCTACCCCACCACAATAGAGTACTGGGAGCGCTCCGAATTTCTGGATCGCATGGGCTGTCCCTTTTTGCAAAGCTACTGCGATGGTATCTAGGACAAAACCACTGATCTCTTTCGGAGAAGTCCCCTCTTGATGGAATTTTTCCACCTTATTTTGCATTCCCGAAAGCGAAAACTCGCTCCCTTGTAATTTCAGGGAGAAGGGTTTGATTGCTCCCCTCTCCTCCCCTGCGAGCGCCGATATCTGCGCCCCTGAAGGAAAGTCGAAGCCAAGCAGTCCCCCTGTACGGTCGAGCAGTTGTCCGGCTGAAATATCGGTGGTGCCACCGATTTTAGTGATAAGAAGGGTGTTATTCTCTAGGGTTGCGTGGAGCAGTTCGGTGGTTCCTCCCGATAAATGCCACGCCAAAAAGGGTTGCTCCATCAAATCGAGTCGACCAAGCGACCATAACGCAGCTGCGAGGTGTCCCTGTTGGTGACTTGTGGTATGACAAGGAACTTCGAGGAGATGGGCAAGGGAGTGTGCGAAGCTATCCCCTGCGAGAAAGCATGGCATATAAGAACCCTCCACCCCACGTGGCTTGGTCGAGACGCCGATTGCCGTAATCTCCACTTGAGGGATCCCCTTCACAAGGTCGGGGAGTGCCTTGATGTGGTGGAAGAGTGCGTCGCTCTGCCGTAGCCCTAGCGTCCCTTTGGGAACTGGGAGGAGCTTTGTGATAGAGTGAACCCTCTCACCGTCGATCAGTGCCACTGACGTGGTATAATTACTGGTGTCCAATCCGAGAATTGCCATCTAGTCCCCCTCGGTCTCGTCCGATTCTTGGCTGATTTTTTCTGTAATCTCTTCGGTTTCGATGATAGCGAGATCCTGAGTCAGTTGGTCGGTCTCATCGAAATCTTGGTCGAGTGTGGGTGGGGGTGCAAAGATCCCTGTTACCACGTCGGAGCGCACGAAGCTGCCCAAAATTCCGTTAGCGAAAGAGACCACTTTAGGGTCGTCGTAGCGCTTGGCAATCTCGATGGCATCGTTAATGGCTGCAGAATTTGGGATTTCGGGCATATACAAAATTTCGTACATGGCGACACGCAAAATGGTTGCCACCACACGAGGGATCCGAGCAAAGGCCCACCCAACGGCATATTCACTGATATACTCATCTAATTCGGGACTATGTTCAAAGGCACCTTGGACGAGGGTTCTGATGTAATCTGCTTGTTTTTGGTTAGGAAATTGCTCATATAGGCGGGATTCTCCCCCCCACTGGGCAAATTGTTCCTTGGTGAGGGTGTTGTCTAACACCTCGGGCACCGTTAAATTGGAATAGCTAAGAGCAAATACCATATGCATTGCAAGCTCTCGTGCCACTGTTCTGGTCATGTTGTGATTCCTCCACTCTTTTTCGTACCTCTATTATATACATTTATTCACCAAAAAGAAACCCTTTTTGCATAAAAAAATAATTTTATTCAGCTTCTTTTTTGGACGAAAACCCCCCACCATTTCTAGCTAGAACGGGGGATTCCCCCCCTCAAACCAATAACTTGGTCCTTTTATCATTGAAAACACCCCATATCTTTCGACATGGGG
>JAWXUK010000213.1:0-3492 GCA_044432785.1 Eubacteriales bacterium
CCCTCAAGCAGATGAAGATTGAGAGTATGTTGGTGGAAAGCATGAAGCTCTACGACGACGGTATTTGCGCCATCGTGGCACTCACCCTTGAGATGATGGCAGAGGTGGGAGCAGAAAAATCCGATATCGAAGATATCTCCTCCTTCGTTGGCCAAGTGGAAGGGGTCTCTACAGGGATCACCCTTCGCCAAAAGGAGCTTGGTGGATGGAAACTCTCTATGCGTACAAACCCCAGTATTCTAAATGCAAGTGAAACCTGTGCCAAACTGGGTGGTGGGGGACATGCAGCAGCTTCGGGTGCCGTCCTCGACGATATGCCACTCGATCAAGCCATCGCAGCCGTGATTGCAGCAGTGGAAGAGGTGCAGGGCTCCAAATTAACCCCTGTTTGATTACTATGTAAAGCTGTTATGCTTTACACATAGAAGAGAGGTGACCTTGTGCCAACAGGGATACTTATCGTAGATAAACCCCAAGATTGGACCAGTCATGACGTGGTGGCAAAGTTGCGTGGTGTCTATCGTGAAAAGAGGATCGGTCACGCAGGGACCCTTGACCCCATGGCAACAGGGGTGCTTCCTGTTTTTCTTGGGCGTGCCACTCGAGTGGTGGAGTTCGCCATCGAAGGGGAAAAGGAATACCTTGCCGGACTGACCTTAGGGATCACCACCGACACCCAAGATACCACCGGAAATGTACTAAAAGAGCGACCTGTCACAGTATCACAGGCAGATTTAGAGGGGATCCTCTCACAGTTTACGGGAGATATCACACAAATCCCCCCGATGTACTCGGCGATCAAGATTAAAGGCAAAAAGCTCTACGAACTGGCTCGCAAGGGACAAGAGGTGGAGCGCCCCCCCCGACCCATCACGATCTCACGATTAGAACTCCTCCCACGAGTGGGGGAGGTATATCCCCTTCGTGTCACCTGCTCTAAGGGGACCTATGTGCGCACTTTGTGCCACGATATTGGGGAAGTACTTGGTTGTGGAGGGGTGATGTCGAGTCTGCAACGTGTCAAGGCAGTAGGCTTTACTATCGAGCAATCCCACAGTCTTGAGTCCATTATCCAATCTAAAGATCCTAACTCTCTCCTCTTGCCCACCGACTCCTTTTTCCCACAGCCACAGCTGAAATTGGAGGACTGGCAAGTCGAGAAAACACGCAACGGCACCCCCTTTCTTGCAGAGGGAGTGGCCAATGGTACCTATCGTACCTACGCACAAGATGGTACCTTTTTGGCACTTTGTACGGTGGATGCCTGCCGAGTGACCACGGTAAAAAGTTTTTTTGAGGTATAATACGAGTGAAACAAAATATTATCGCACTGGGATTCTTTGACGGGGTTCATTTGGGACACGGTGCGCTCCTCCAATGCACAACCCAATATCAAGGCACCCCACAAGTGCTCACTTTCGATCAGCACCCATCCTCCCTCCTCCAAACAACCCCCACCCCACTGCTCTCCAGTGTGGAGGATCGACGTTGGCTCATCTCACACTATTATGGCATAGATCGGGTGATAGTTTGCCCCTTTCACGAGATCATGGGCATGGACTGGAAGGATTTCATCCAAAACTACCTCATAAACCAATTGAAAATCACCCACATTGTAGCAGGACACGATTTTCGTTTCGGAAAAGGAGGGGAGGGTACCCCTGAAAAACTCCAAGCCCTTTGCGTCGAACTTGGCATCGGTTGCGACATTGTAGCCCCTGTGCTCCAAGATGGTGTGGTGGTATCCTCCACCCATATTCGAACCCTCATCGCCAAGGGAGAGATGGAACGTGCCACCGAATTTTTAGGTCACCCCCACGTCATCTCGAACGAGGTGGTACATGGCAACAAAATCGGCACCAAGACATTAGGGTTTCCCACCGTCAACCTCCAGCTCCCAGATGGTGTCATCCCTCCAGCCTTCGGGGTCTATGCTAGTCGAGTCTATGTGGATGATCAAATATTCATCGGTGCTACCAACGTCGGGATTCGCCCCACGGTAGAATCGGAAGGGGCACTCTCGGTGGAAACCTTCCTCCTCGACTACGAAGGCGAACTTTACGGACGTCATATCCGAGTGGAAATTCATCAATTTATACGACCAGAGAAAAAATTCGATGATTTCCCATCCCTCTCTCAGCAAATTGCCCGTGATGTCGAAAGCACACGAGCCTATTTTGCCCGATAATAGGGCTAAAAAAACCAATAATCTCCCCCTTCAGGCAGAAGCCATGGATCAACCCCTACTTAGAAAGAGGAGCTTTGTTATTATGCATGAAATTTTGAAGCGTTTTTACCCGAGCAACGACAATCATGATAGCGAGAACAACCACACAAGATACGAACGGATTTACCCAACTCTCACAGCGTTTGGGCTTGGACTTGTCTTGCTAGGGTTCTGTTTTCAATCCCCAAGCGAAATTTACCACGGGCTGATTAAAATTGTCAGTACCGAGGCATCCTTAATCACCGACTTTGTCGCTCTGGCAGGCCTGGGGGCAGCCCTGGTCAACTCAGGGCTTGTCACCTTGATCTCCATTGCAATTTTGTGGGCATTCGACGAAACTGCAAACGGAATGACCATCGTTGCCGTGGGGCTAATGTCAGGATTTGCCCTTTTTGGCAAGGATATTTTGAATATCTGGCCCATTATTTTCGGATCTTTTATATATTCTCAAATTCAAAATGAAAATTTCGGAAAATACGCCATTTTGGCACTCACAAGCACAGCCCTCTCTCCTATGGTCACCTTTATTGCGCTCGACCCAGCCTTTGGCAACGTCTGGACGGCAATTCTAGTGGGGATCATCATTGGAATTGTGCTACCACCCCTCTCCACCTATACCTTCCAAATCCAAAACGGTATGAACCTCTACAACACTGGATTTGCCTGTGGACTAGTGGCAATGATGTTTGTCCCCTTGATGACCAAAATGGGTGCCACCCCTGATATCAATAGCTATTGGGCGAGTGAATACAACGTCGAATTTTTCTGCATCATCAGTGGATTTTGCATATTACTCATTTTATTAGGACTCTTCGCATTCCCTCTCCCTGCTTGGGCAGCATGGGCTGGCTATCGTCGGCTTCTCCAAACCAGTGGACGGTCCCCCAGTGACTATCTGCGTATGTTTGGTGCAGCTCCTGTGATGATCAATACAGGGGTCAACGGACTGATCAGCCTAAGTGCCCTCATGATGGTCGAGGGGGATCTTAACGGCCCCACTGTGGGTGCAATTCTTACCATTATGGGCTTTTCTAGCTTTGGCAAACATGCTATGAACATCATTCCTGTCATGCTAGGAGCCATCATCGGTACTGTGCTGAGCGAGTGGGGCTTTGCCGATAACTCGGTGCAAATCTCCATTTTGTTCTGCACCACCCTCGCCCCAATTTCTGGATATTTCGGTTGGTTTTATGGCATCATCGCAGGATTTTTCCACTCTGCCGTGGTCATTTTCACAAGTACACCAGTGGCAGGTATGACCCTGT
>JAWXUK010000214.1:0-3490 GCA_044432785.1 Eubacteriales bacterium
GCCATTTCTCTGCCTTTGCGTTTCAGGAGGGACAACTGCCCTCGTCGATGTACAGGATTACACTACCATGACATTGATCGGCTCCACCCGAGACGATGCCGTCGGCGAGTGCTTCGATAAGGTCGCCCGTGTCCTCGGCATCGGCTACCCAGGGGGAAAACCCCTCGACGATCTCTCCCAAACAGGGGACCCCACAACCTACCCACTCCCTCGCTCCAAGGTAGACGGCTCCCCCTATGATATGTCCTTTTCCGGACTCAAAACCGCAAGCCTTAACTTAATTCACAACCTCGCACAAAAAGAGGAAGCCCTCCATCTCCCAAACTTCGCTGCCTCCTTCTCCAGTGCGATCACAGATACCCTCGTCCCTCGCACCCTCTCAGCTGCCAAAGAATACGGACATACGAAAATCGCCGTAGCAGGAGGGGTCGCTGCCAACTCACAGCTCCGTACCCACCTCCAAGCCCAGTGCAAGCAGCACAATCTCAATCTCTATCTCCCACAGCTCTCTCTTTGTGGCGACAATGCAGCCATGATTGGTGCCCAAGGGTATTATGAATATTTAAATGGAACACGAGCCACCTTAGATCTCAACGCCTATGCAACACGTCCCCTCTCCACATTGTAATCAAAATTCTAATACAAAACGTATAGTTCAGAAATCTCTCCCACCTTTCCCAAATATTCCCAGTTAGGTCGAGTTCGCAAACCTCCTAATACCAACACTTTTCCCCAAATGTGGAAAACTATGTGGAAAGTGTGAAAAACTATTAGTATTTTTATGGAAGAGGATGGGTTTCCCCCTTGCTCTCCGTTCCCAAATACGAACAAAAATCAGGGTTTTCTCTCCTGCATGCAAGAGGGAAAAACCCTGATTTTTCAACGTTTTTCGAGGTTAGCGCCCAGCCAGAGCATCGCTCCAGTCCTCGCCTACCTCGTCAATTTTTCGCTCTGTGTCAGCCATCCAGTTCTCGTCCACTTTTCCAACCTCGCCGTACCCATAAACGTGACCTTTTCCGTCAGCGTGATAGCTCCCATGCTCTACCATCTTCTCAAAAGACGCTGTTTCTGTCGATTCAATGGAAGCCCTTCCCGAAGCCGTGACCTCGCCAGTCCATCCTTCGTCATAACCAGGGGGAATTTCATAGGTTGTTCCACAGGCCGTTAGAAGTAGGGTCGTACATCCTAATAGTATCCAAAAAATTCGTTTCAAATGAACACATCCTTTCCGTCCATAGTATTTGCGTTATCCTTCAAATCATACAAAAATTTTCAAAACAACAAATAAACCAGTCCCCACACAATACTCGCCACACTCGCCCCCAAAAGGGCCCAAACCCCACCGTGAACACCAGCAGTACTGTAAAAAAAGTCATCCCGATGCAAATAATCGTTCGCCAGTTTTTGCGCCTTTGCAACCAGAGCTTCCGAAGTCATCCCGCTCCTCGCAGCCGCCTCCTCACGCACCACAAAAATCGCCTCTTCAAATAGCTCTTTGTGTGGTGACTTCACCAAAATAATCTGCCGAGTACTCCCTTTCACCATATCCAATCCTCATTTCCCTAGATTTTCACTCGACCATCACAGAAACCATCCTCTCTGCAAAGGTCACCTGATTTCCTACTTAGTCTATCCTCTTTTTCCCTTGTATATTCTTAACCCCTTGCATTTTTCCAACAAATAGGGTAAAATAAAACCAACAATTTTCTCAAAGGAGTGATTCCATGCAATCCACCCAAAAAAATGGTGTCCTATTCTACCATAGTCCCCTCATCCCAGTCCCTCATGGATTTTCCACCAGAATAGGAGGGGTCTCCACAGGGGATCAATCCTCTCTCAATATGATCCCAAATCACCCCGACACCATCGAGCACGTCGCCGAAAATTTCCGTCGTTTCGCAAGCGCCACCTCTTGCCCGAACAACAGCTTCGCACGCAATCGCCAAATCCACAGCGATATCATCCACCGAGTCGAAACAGCCCTCACCCTCACCGACCTATTAAGCCCCACCACAGCACACCTCGAAGGGGATGGCTTGCTCACCGATAAACCACAGATCTCCCTCCTCGCTTATAGTGGAGATTGTGTTCCAATCCTCTTCTACGATAAAAGAAATCACATCATCTCAGCCGTCCACTCAGGATGGAGAGGGACAGCGCTAGGGATCGCAGGAAAAATGATCACCACCATGACCGAGCAATTTTCCTCCCATCCTCAAGATATCGTGGTTGCCATAGGCCCAGCCATCCGTGCTTGTTGCTTCTCTTGTCACGATGATGTCCCCACAGCCATGCGCCAAACCTTAGGAAACCAGGCAGACCCCCACATCACCAAGCAAGGAGAAAAATTCTCTGTCGATTTAATAGGAATCAACCGTCTATGGCTTGAAAATGCAGGGGTATCTCCTCAAAATATCGATAGCGACCCTCCCTGCACAGCTTGCAACCCCGATCAATTTTGGTCTCATCGCAATATGGGAAATAACCGAGGTTCTATGGTGGCAATCATCTCGCTCCCCGAAGGAGGGCACCCATGAAAAAAATTCTCATTCTCTTCTCCCTTCTCCTCCTCACAGCTTGTGAATCCATCCACCTCGAACCAGAACTCTCCACCGACCTCCCCCAAACCTTCTACACCCCAAAAACCCAAATCCCATTCACCCTCGCCATCTACCCCGAAGAATCCCTCCACCCCACTCAGGTCACAAACAAAACAAATCTCGCCTTGTGTGGACTCCTCTACGAGGGACTCTTTTACCTAGACGAAAGCTTCACCCCTCACCCCCTTTTGGTAGATACCTATTCCAAAAGCGAAGATGGATACAGCTGGACTTTCACACTAAAAGAGGGAATTACCTTCTGGGATAGCACCCCCCTCACAGCCGATCTTGTGGTCACAGCTCTGCGAGAGGCAATGACCACAAGTTCCCGTTATTTTAACCGTTTGCAGGGCATTTCCAGCATCAATAGCGTTGAGAATACCGTGGTGATCAACCTCACAACCCCTAATCAAAATCTCCCAGCCCTCCTCGATGTCCCCATCTCCTATGGAGGGGGCACTCTCCCCCAAGGCACAGGCCCCTACCTCTATCAAGATGGGATGTTACAACTCACCGTCCATAAAAATTGGCATGGTGAAACCACCCCACACACAGTCGCACTCCTCCCCATCGAAAAGACGAGCGACCTCATCCCATCCTTCGATACCACCCAAATCACCCTCATCGACTTTAGTCTAACCAATAACAGCTCCATGGGGTACTCCGATCATTACGAGGTATGGCAATACCCCACCTCCACCATGGTATTCTTAGGAATAAACCACAAAACCGTCAACGATGCCACGCTTCGATCAGCCCTCTCCACAGCCATCGACCGTACCACCCTCTGTAGCCTGGTCTACGCAGGATATGCCGTCCCATCTTCCCTACCAGTCCACCCAAACCATTTAAATTACGACCAGTCACTCGAACTCCCATACGACCCCATC
>JAWXUK010000215.1:0-3453 GCA_044432785.1 Eubacteriales bacterium
ACTACCACTGTATAGGAGGTGGGGGTATCGTAAAATTCACTGGTGTAGAGGGGGAAGGTATTATAGTTTCGCAGCCCGTCCTTTGTATTTTGCGAGAAATCAAAGGGGACAAAGATGCTGGAGCCTTCGGGGTCACGGTCGAGGGGATAAACCTTATAAGGGCTGACGACTGACCATATCACGGATTCTGCTGAGGGCACCCCGAGTTCTTCTACCTGTGCGACGGCGCTAGCCGTCCAATATTCTGCCCACATGACCGTGCCTAACAAAGAAAATGATAGTAAAATGAGGTCAATTGTAACGAAAATCCCTAATTGACGAAGAAAAACACTCCATGCAAGTGGTTTTGAGAGGGAACCACCTTGGTTTTTACGGTTAGACATAGGTGGGGTCTCCTTGATCTCGTACCACATAACCCACACCACGAACCGTTGAGATCAGCTTGATATCGAAGACTTCGTCGATTTTTGAGCGTAAAAAGCGTATGTAGACGTCTACAGAATTGGTTTCTCCCAAAAAGTCGAAGCCCCAAACCGTGTCGAGAAGAAATTCTCGAGATAGGACATTTCCCTTGTTTTCAAGGAGAGTTTTGAGGAGGTCGAACTCTTTTTTAGTGAGTTCTACCCCGATATCATCCACTTTTACCGTATGTTTAGCGAGATCCATGGTCACTCTACCCTGCGCTGTTAGTTGAGGGGTTTCCTCGAGTTCTGGGATCACTCTTTTACGAAGTGCATTTCGGATGCGAGCGAAGAGCTCTTCAATGGAGAAGGGTTTTGTGATGTAGTCGTCGGCTCCTGAGTCTAGACCGGCTACCTTATCAATGACGCTATCTCGTGAGGTGAGCATGATGATAGGAGTGGCATGTCCCTCTTTGCGAAGGCGACGGAGCACCTCCATTCCTGATAAATGCGGCAGCATAATATCAAGCAAAATGAGGTCGAAATCACCTGTTTTTGCTAATTCTAAACCAATTTTACCATCTAATGCCTTGGCGACGGTGTAACCCTCGTGGCAGAGTTCTAGCTCGATCATGCGACAGAGCTTTTCTTCGTCTTCGATGATTAATATATGTTCACTCAATCGGATCACTCGTTTCTTTAGACAATTTAGGGGGTGTTATTACGGAAAAGTTTGTCTCCAATTCCGGATATTTTACTAGAAAGTTCTAATAAATCGGGGTTATAATCCCCTAATATGGAATTTTGGTCGGAAAAACGATAGGTAATACCGAAAAGCATAGAAAAAAGCATGGCAAGTAGGATGATGCCATAAGTTGAGAACACTGCCACTAAGAGGAGGAAAACCGGCACTTGGCTGAAGTAATCCGCCTTGGTATAGAGAGCGATATTATTACGAAAGAGTTCGTGACTTAGCGTGCGAAAGGTATCTCGACCTGCAAAATCAAAGCTCTTTTTGTCTTTTTCTTGTTTATTTTCGGGACAAACTTCACGTTTTGTAGAATAGAATGTGTGTACTGTGGGTGGGGGGACGTGGCCACTCTCTTCCAGATAGAGGTAGGCATCGAGAAGGGTGGCTTCGCCGTGTTCGAGTGCTTCGCAAGCTTTGGCGTAGGAGCAACCCGTGCTCTCTTGCAAGCGATGAATTGCAGCGTGATTTTGTTTCATGGAGTTCCTCCTGCACCCCCCCACGAGGGGGGGTTACAATTTCTGCTTTCAAGGGGAGGTGATTAGAATTTAGAAAGAGCGGCTTCATCTGCCACGAGCACGACGTCATGGTGAACCTGTAAAATGGAGGCTGGAAGGGATGGAGTGATGGGGCCTTGGAAGGCTTTGACCAAGCTTTCAGCTTTTTCAGCGCCACTCACGGCGATTACGATTTTACGTGCACGCATAATGGAGCCGATTCCCATGGTGAATGCCTGTTTTGGCACTTTATTGACGTCATTTTCAAAGTAGATGGAGTTTGCTTGGATGGTGCGCTCGGCAAGATCCACCACGTTTGTGATTTTTGTGTAGGACTCGGAGGGCTCGTTGAAGGCGATGTGTCCGTTGTGACCCATTCCGAGGAGTTGTAGATCCACACCACCGAGATCAGCGATCAGTTGTTCGTACTGGAGGCACTCTTGAGTGGGGTGGGTGGCAAGTCCGTTAGGGACATGGGTGTTTTCGAGCTTGATATCCACATGGTTGAAGAGGTTATCGTTCATATAGTAACGGTAACTTTGTTCGTGGTCTGGGGCGAGTCCGACATATTCGTCGAGATTGACTGTGCTGATTTCGGCGAAGGAAAGGTCGCCTTGTTTGCAGGATTCGATGAGATATTTGTATGCGCCATTTGGGGTGGACCCTGTGGCAAGGCCGAGAACGCTTTTAGGCTTTAGGGTGACTTGAGCGGCAATTAGGTTTGCCACTTGGCGAGACATGGACTCGTAGTCGCTTTTTTTGTAAATTCTTAACATCATAAGACTCCTTTTGGTTGAGAAATGGGGGTGTAGTTTAGCCTATCCTCCCATCTTGCGACGGGAGAATAGGCTAAATTGTTTCATGTTAGATTATTCTGCAACAGCGATAACCACACCAGAACCGACGGTACGTCCACCTTCACGGATAGCGAAGCGAAGACCTTTTTCGATTGCGATAGGAGTGATGAGCTCAACATTCATATCAACGTTGTCGCCAGGCATACACATCTCGGTTCCTTCTGGAAGAGTGATCACGCCGGTAACGTCGGTTGTACGGAAGTAGAACTGAGGACGGTAGTTGCTGAAGAAAGGAGTGGTACGTCCACCTTCGTCTTTGGATAGGACGTACACTTGGCCAACAAACTTGGTGTGAGGTTTGATGGAACCAATTTTACAAAGGACTTGACCACGTTGGATCTCGTCACGAGCCACACCACGGAGGAGGGCACCGATGTTTTCACCAGCTTCTGCGTAGTCCATTGTTTTACGGAACATTTCGATACCAGTAACGGTGGTTTTACGGTTTTCTTCGTTGAATCCAACGATTTCGACCTCTTCACCGAGTTTGATTTGTCCACGCTCAACACGACCGGTTGCAACGGTACCACGGCCAGGAATGGTCATGACATCTTCAACAGGCATGAGGAAAGGAAGATCTGCTGCACGGTCAGGGGTTGGGATATAGCTATCCACAGCGTCCATGAGCTCTTTGATGCAAGCGAAATCAGCATGGTCAACACCATCTTCGCAAGTTAGAGCGTTAAGTGCAGAACCTTTGATGACAGGGATGTCATCGCCGGGGAAGTCGTAGCCGGTAAGCACTTCACGCACTTCCATCTCGACGAGCTCGAGGAGCTCTTCGTCGTCCATTTGGTCACATTTGTTGAGGAAGACAACCATGGCAGGCACGCCAACTTGGCGAGCGAGCAAGATGTGCTCACGTGTTTGTGCCATAGGTCCGTCGGTAGCTGCGATAACGAGGATACCACCGTCTATTTGAGCTGCACCGGTAATCATGTTTTTGATAT
>JAWXUK010000216.1:0-3451 GCA_044432785.1 Eubacteriales bacterium
GTGTGTAACCAGCATCTTTGAGGGTTTGGCAGTCTACTAGGAATTGATCCCATGTGTAGTCTGCGCCAGGAACTTCAACCCCTGCATCAGCAAGGACTGCTGTGTTAACGAAGAGACCTTCCCAGTAACCATTGACAGGCACTGCATATTGTTTTCCATCTGCAGGCGAGACAGGAAGAAGGGAATCCTTCATGTTATTTGCGTAAGAAGGATACTCTGAACGGATGGTGTCGATGGAAACCACGCCACCTCCGTTGATGATTGCATCAGCATCAACCCCAGCGAAGTAGAACAGAACGTCTGGTTCTGCGCCGGTTTCGAAGTCTGCGTTGACGGTTGCTTTCCAGCTCTCGTCAGCAGTGGTGGATGTGTCGATGACATTCACGCCAGTAGCTGCCGCGAATGCTTGGTAAGCTGCGTCGTAGTTTTGACGGTTACCGTCATCTCCACCGTAGCTTGTGACAACCATAAGGTCAGCACCACTGATATCAACTGTGCTAGTAGTGGTATCTCCACCAGAAGGGGTTGTGGTGGTGGTACCACCAGTGGTGCCACCAGTGGAGCCGGTGTCGCCAGAGTCGCTAGAAGAGCAGCTAGCGAGCATGCTGAGCATCATAGTGGATGCGAGAAGCATTGCAAGTGTTTTTTTCATTGTATAGGTCCTCCAAAATAAATTTTTAGACAAATCATGCTAGTTTTTGGGATTCAGTTTATAGCAGTTTGCCTAGTTTTAGTTTACTATTTTTCGGTGGAAATAGAAATGTCTTTACTTGTTAAATATTGACTACTCTTGTTTGATAGCGATATTTTTGACTAGATTGAATAGAGTGTGATATTTATGAAGGTCATAATTTGTGAAATTACACAATAAAACAGGGGATTATGCCGAAAACCAATCATCTCGAATGTATTTGATTACTCTTTACTTCCTAATTTTGGTAGAACATAAAACGTAAAGGTTCCACTCGCCACTTCTTTTCCATCCTCGCCTGTTAGGGTGACATCCATGACGCAGAGGCGACTTCCTAATTTTTTAGGGGTTCCTTTGCAGTAGATGGTTTTTCCCAGTCCTGGACGGAGGAAATAGAAATTTTGTGAGGTGGTCACAGCTCGTCCGATATTATGGAACACATATGCACCTGCAACAGTATCTCCAAGTGTAACCAAGGCTCCACCGTGAACGATACGGGTAAGATTGAGGTTTTTATCCGTAATGTCGAGCTGTCCAAATGAGTGCTCGGAGTTAATGTCGGTGACCGTAATCCCCGATTCGTAGGCGAAAAAGCCCTCTTGGTGCATGGTGCTGAGGAATTCCTCTTTGTTTGTGAAGTCAATGCCGATATCTTTCATGATAATCTCCTTAGTTGCAAAATTTTTGTTGTTACATATAATATGAAGTAACTATTTTATTTTATGAGGTATTTTTATGGAAAATCTAACCTACCCTACCCCTGAAGACCCTTGTTTCCAGCGTGTTTGGGGACGTGTGATGGGAGAGTGTGATGTCATTGTCCCCACCCCTGCCCCTCTCAAACAGTCGCCCCCGTCGTGTTACAGCGATTGTGCTGCACTGCCCGTCATCGGTGCTGCTATCGATTGTATCTGCGAGAGTGTTATTTCTTATCAGATGTTACATCGTACCATACCCAAAAACTGTCGGAAGTATACCACATATCTTATAGCCACTGGGAAGCAACATTTAGCCGAGCTCAAGACAGCATACTATTTAATCTGTGGGGAACGCTATGTGCAAAAAATACCAACAGGAGACATGGGGGAAGGGGTGCTCGTAACTTTACGCAATCTTTTTATAGGGCTCAGTGCTTGGAAAGATGTATACCAAACTTGGGGGATTTCTACTTGTGATCCTTGCTTGACAACGTTATTTATGCGCTTAGAAGGCCAGACAAAGGACCAAATCGATTGTGTGAAAAAACTCGTAGAACTTTTAATGATTGAAGAGAACTGTCGGTAAAAGCAAAAAATCCTGTCTAAGACAGGATTTTTTTTGGAGCTACTGAGCAGATTCGAACTGCCGACCTCATCCTTACCAAGGATGTGCTCTGCCAACTGAGCTACAGCAGCGGATAAAATGGCGACTCGGAAGGGACTCGAACCCTCGACCTCCGCCGTGACAGGGCGGCATTCTAACCAACTGAACTACCGAGCCAAATTCATACGCTTTGTTGGGCACTTATATAGTATAGCACAGCATACTGGGTTTGTCAAGAGTAAATTTACTTGATTTTTAATTTTTTTTATGTTATAATGTTGATGTTGGTCGAAGTTAAGTGAATGGTCTAGCATCCTTCTAAATATTGCTATCTTTTGGTAAAGGATGCTCAAAAAAGGATTAATCCTCTTACTATAGTTTTCTTTTGCAACTTCACTGACAAATATTTAAATTTCGAGTTTATTCATGTTAGGAGTTTCTATGATTAGTTACGAAGAATTTCAACAAAAATTTCCACTAAAAGAGACCAAAATCCAAGGGGAAAACTTTCCTTATCGTCATTTTCAGCACAGTACCTCGAGCGAAACTATAGTTCTCTTCCCCTTAGATTTCGGTATCTCAGATCTCAATTTTTCCAGGTGTGAATTGCTGTCCTTGCATTTTTCTGTGATTAGCATGGATTATTGCAAAAAATTTCAAACGTTAGACCATTTGATTCCAGCAATTGCTGAGCTACTCGCTCCTTTCGGAAAAGTTTGGTTGGTTGGGAGTGGTGTTTCCTCAAAAATTGCTCAATTACTAGCTCAGAAACACCCTGAAATTTGCAAAGGTCTCATTTTAGACAGCCCTTGTTATTTATCCAAGAACATTACCCAGGAAGCAGTGGCAGATGAGTTTAAGGACTTTAAGAGTATGAAAAAAGTGCTCATTGCGACTGCACTCATCCCTTATGCGGCAATTCTCAAGCTACTTAATCTTGAAAGTGGGGATACTGCAGTTGGAAGTGCCACCCCAGAGGATATTGAGGTCAATGGTACATTTTATGAAATACTGAGAAAAAGATTTAGCAAACCAAACATGATTCACTTGCTCAATCTAAGTATTGCTTTGTGTGAATTTTTCCCCCAAAATGCGCAGGATTATATTTATTTAGAAGGGCGAGCCCTGCTTTTCTTAAAAAAATCCGAAGAGGAAACTCTCAATGATCACCCACTTTGTGGATTACTCGGTGCTCAGCTTAACACAGAGCTCGATGAGAATCAGTTTAAGTGCTCGAAACCGTGCGATCAATATGTTGAAAAAGTTGTTGAATTTATTCAAAGATAATAAAAAGCCACCAGATATCTATCTGGTGGCTTTTATTTTGGCAGGGGCAACAAGAATCGAACTCGTGACACGTGGTTTTGGAGACCACTGCTCTACCTGCTGAGCTATACCCCTAAATGGTGGGCCTTCACGGACTTGAACCGTGGACCGTCCCGTTATGAGCGGGATGCT
>JAWXUK010000217.1:0-3427 GCA_044432785.1 Eubacteriales bacterium
ATCCTCTTCAACAAAGGAGAGGTCGCCGAGCAAGTGGTGGGTGTCCAAACCAAAGAGGCACTCGAAGCACTCGTTCAATCGGTGCTATAACCGCACAAAATCTCCACCTCGAAAGGGAGTCGAATGAAGCTCTAACCGAAAAAAGGCTTTGCCATTTTCTAAAGACCAAAACGGGATGCAATTTGCATCCCGTTTTTCATAGCCCTTCGAGCATATTAACCCTCATAAATCCTTGCGCAACATCGGTTTCCACCACAAAAGCAGGGACAGCCGGCACCATAATCTCACGCTCTCCTCCACGCACCACATAAACATTGTGCGCCGGAAGATAGAGAATATCCGCAACCTTTCCAAGCACAGTGCCACTTTCCGAGTCACGCACCTCAAGCCCGATGACATCCACAAGGAAAAAATGACCCTCGGGTAGGGGAGCCTCAGCACGCTTGACAAAGACCGTACGACCACGCACCGTCATCCCACTATCAACGTCTATTAAGCCCTCTAGCTTTACAATCCCCATTTTCTTGTGGGTGCGCATCGACTGCACGCCAATGGGTTCTTTTTGATTACCAAGATACAACGTCTTAAAATTTCGCAAAAAATCAGGGGAATCAGCCCAAACCTCCACCTTGACCTCACCGGCCAAACCGTGAACATTGGTAATTCGCCCAATTTCCAAAAACTCTTCCATCCTAATTCCTCCCTTCTCATAAAGTTGCAACCAAAGGTGCAGAGTGTAAAAATCTCTTGAGATAAACCTCGTAGAGTTTCGCCCCTCGGAAGGGGCAAAAAAGAACCAAAATCCGTCGAAAACACTTTTTCGACAGGCAAAAGAAAGGTGCAGAAACCCTGCACCTTTCTTTTAATCTACGATTTCGACGGTAACCCTTTCTCCGGTGCGTTGTGCAACAGAGCGAACTAGCGTACGAATTTCTTTGGCAATTCGTCCTTGACGACCAATTACCTTGCCCATATCTTTGGAGTCCACACGCAGTTCGAGCACAGTTCCCGTAGGACCATCAATCTGCGTCACCGAAACTTTATCCGGTTGTTCCACCAAATTCTGAGCAACATAAGTCAGAAGATCTTTCATAAGAGCACCTCCTGCGCATTAAAGAGCGCCAGCTTTTTTCAAAAGGGCACGGACGGTTTCGGTTGGTTGTGCGCCTGTTTTAATCCAAGCTTGAGCACGTTCTGCATCAATTTTAATTTCAGCAGGCTCGGTCAAAGGATTGTAAGTGCCAATCTCTTCAATGAAGCGACCATCACGAGGGTAACGGGAATCCGCAACAACAACACGATAGAAAGGAGCTTTTTTAGCGCCCATTCTACGAAGTCTAATTTTAACCATGTTTTTCACCTCCAAAAATGAATAATATATAGGAATACTCCACCAAATCAGTGGGAGTAGGATCCATCAAAAGGGTAATCCACCTTTTTTGCCACCCATCATCCGACGCATGGACTTGGACATTTTTCCACCTGAAAATTGCTTAGACATCATCTGAATCATCTCAAATTGCTTGAGCATACGGTTAATATCCACAACCTGAGTCCCAGATCCAGCTGCAATCCGTTTTTTCCGACTGGACGAGAGCACACTCGGGTTCTCACGTTCATACACTGTCATCGAGAGGATAATTGCCTCGGTACGGGATAGCATCTTTTCATCCATCGCACCATCGAGATCCTTTCCGTTCATGCCAGGAATCATTCCAGCAATTTCAGTCAGGGAGCCCATCGACTTTAGCTGCACCAGTTGATCATAGTAGTCTGCAAGGGTGAATTTATTTTTACGCATCTTCTCTTGCAGAGCATTCGCCTGTTCGAGATCGAAGTTTTGCTGCGTCCGTTCAATGAGCGAGAGCATATCTCCCATACCCAAAATACGACTCGCCATTCGCTCAGGGTGAAAGAGCTCAATCTGATCGAGTTTTTCTCCCACACCAACGAATTTAATGGGCTTTCCGGTTACGGCTCGAATAGAGAGGGCAGCACCACCACGGGCGTCACCGTCTAACTTTGTAAGCACAATCCCGTCAATCTCCAAGGTCTCGTGAAAGGTTTGCGCCACATTAACGGCATCCTGACCAATCATGGCATCCACAACCAGCAAAATCTCGGTTGGATTGACCTCTGCCTTGATCTGCTTGAGCTCATCCATCAAGGTCTCATCTACGTGAAGCCGACCCGCAGTATCGAGGAACACCATATCATTTCCGTGTTGTATCGCATGAGCAATGGCAGCCTTCGCAATCTCAACAGGGTTGCCCTGACCTTGCTCGAACACAGGAATATCAAGCTGTGATCCCACCACTTGCAACTGTGTAATTGCTGCAGGACGATAGACGTCACAGGCAACCAGTAGGGGACGTTTATTTTGCTGTTTTTTCATGAGCGAGGCAAGTTTCGCCACATTCGTGGTTTTACCAGCCCCCTGCAACCCCACCATCATCACAATGGTAGGTGGTTTCGATGCAATGGTCAGTTTGCAGTTCTCGCCACCCATTAAGGCAGTGAGCTCATCGCTGACAATTTTAATGATGGACTGCGCAGGGGAGAGGGCAGATAGCACATCACTACCCACAGCTTTTTCAGTGACCTGTTTAGTAAAATCCTTGACCACCTTAAAGCTCACGTCGGCTTCAAGAAGAGCGAGCCGTATCTCACGCATCGCCTCTTTCACGTCGGCTTCGGTCAAACGACCTTTGCTACGCAGTCGCCCAAAGGCAGCCGATAGCTTTTCTGAAAGGGATTCAAATGCCATAGACTACTCCTTTTGCATCAGAGCGATGGTCTCACGCACCTCGCCCACTAGGGATTCAAGGGAAGGATCATCATACTTGTTGGTCATGCGTTGCAATTGTTCCACTTGACCTTCCAATGTAGTAATGCACGAGCGCATCGCATGAAATCGCTTAATCAGTCCGGTCTTATCCTCAATATCGGATAGGGTATGCTCGGCACGCACGATCACGTCACGCACCCCTTGCCTGGTAATCTGACTGTTCTGTGCAATTTCCCCCAAGGAGAGGTCCTCATTATAATAAAGGTCGTAAAATTCTTTTTGTCGTTCGGTTAAGATCTCGCCATAAAAATCAAATAGCATCGACATATGATAGGCTTGACTTTTCATATAAACCTCCCGAAAAATAGTATTTCCCATCGAATAACAGGGATCAATCGCACAAAATCGGTCATTTCTATAACCGATCGTCAAAATGTAAAGCCGATAGCCTTTACATCCAACTTAGTAACTATACCACATTTCACCCCCTCTGTCAAGGGGTATTTTCATTTTCTCAAGCGTAAGCGCAAATTTCGCACAAAATTCCTTGATCATCGATGGTAATCTTCCCGTAACAGTCTGTCGCAGGGCCAGGATTCATCACCCACAGCCCCGCTGCTTCATGCGCCACAGGGATAT
>JAWXUK010000218.1:0-3419 GCA_044432785.1 Eubacteriales bacterium
AAATCCTCAATAGTTTCCGTCTTATCCTTCCCCCACCACCAAAAAGCAGAAGAGGGGAGCACAAAAGAAGCAACCAACATCATACATACCAGTATTTTCCCAAAAATTTTCATAATAACCTCCAAAAATAGCAGAATTAGACCTCATCTAAGCCATATTATGTGCGAATTCTCATAATAAATCCCCACCAAATTCAACCAATAAAACCACTGTCGATAAGCATCGTCAGTGGTTTTTAAAACTTTATAGAGGTATCAAAAATTAGAAAATACAGATTCAAACAGGGAGGGCATGTGTGAAATCACAGCAAGAAACGCAAATCCAGTCGAAATCAGAAAAGCAGGGGGGATAGCAAGCACTAATGCAAAGGCTCTACTCAGAAAAAAAGCTACACTAAATGTTTCAGAAACCTTTTCACCTAAAATTTTATCAAGAAGAAACAGGATGATTCCAGTAAAGAGAACCGACAGCACAGGAAAAACAAGCAATCCAATCCTTTGGTATAATTCGAATTGCAGCAACGGACCAAGTAATTCAGTCAAATCAGGCAATAAAACCTTAACCGAAGCTATAAACCAAAAGGGAAACCCACCAGATGGCATTAAACTTAGCGAGTATACCCCAGTAATCAAAAAAACACAAAGCAGAAATTTTTTATTCCGACTCACAGACCATTCACATCCAATTCCATTCAATTCCGTCCACAATAACACAGGGGAGGTCACACTCCACCCATCAATGACCCATTTATTATATCATAAAAAATAATTCTAATCAACCAATCTCTCTTAAAAATCACGTCAAGTAAAGAAAACAAAACTTTTGTTTACCAAGAACTGAAATACAATCTCTCCTTAAAAGGGGAGGGCTCGTACTCCTATCCTTATAGCTCACTTTTTCTTTACCTTCGCAAGAGGGTTTGCCGCAGCGGCCAGTCGCAAATTCTCACTATCTACATGGGTGTAAATCTGCGTGGTATTCAAATTTTCATGGCCCAAAACCTCTTGCAACGTGCGCACATCCACACCATTTTGTAACATTAAGGTGGCAGCAGTATGCCTCAATTTGTGTGAAGAATACTGCGCACTGTCCAATCCCGAAGCAGAAATGTGTTTTTTGACCAATTTATGCACTGCAGCAGACGAAATTCTCTTCCGATTTTGTGGTGTCACAAATAGCGCCTTATCATCAATGAGAGTCATTTTATCACGCACCGACTTCCATTCCTCGATCGCGTCCACGCAAGCACCATTTAGAAAGAGCATTCTCTCCTTATTTCCTTTACCCAAAACACGAATCTGATCACCACGCACATCTGCAACATTTAACCCAACAAGTTCGGAGATTCGTATCCCACAGTTCAGAAAAAGACATAAAATGCAGTAATCTCGCTCCTGATTTTTCCCCTCAACGCTACCCAAGAGATCAACACTCTCCTCCAAATTTAGGTAGCGAGGCAATCCCTTCTTGATGCGTGGAGAATCAAGGTCTTGCATCGGATTTTCCTTCAAAAGTTTCGCTTTATTGGTCAAATATTTGAAAAAAGACCGAATTGTGGCAATTTTTCTCGCACGACTGGCCGGCATCAAACCCTTGTTAGAATCGGGATCATTAGGACGGCTCGAGCGTTGATTGCTCAAATAACTCATATAACTATAGACATCGGTGAGCCGAATCCCTTCCACAAAGGAAAGATCCACGTCCAAAATATCAACCGTCGATAAATCGGTGTCACTCGGAAGTCCATTTCGTTCCATCTTCAAATAGCGAAAAAAATTGCGCAAATCAAGAAAATATTCGTCAACCGTCTTTTTCGAATGCCCTTGAATGGTGTTATGGTAAACCAAAAATTCCTGTAAAATGGGTGGCGCTTCTTTCCGATAATCCATATAAAACTCCTTCATCACTAATATGTTCGTCCTTGCCAATTTCGCCTCGTGCCAATCACAACAAATCCGAAGTCTAAGTCGATTACAGCCAATCAATCTATCGGATTCCAAACCGATTGCAGCCAATCAGCTATCAGATTCCAAACCGATGGTAGCCAATCAATCTATCAGATTCCAAGCCATCACAGCGCAATAAACTTCTATATTACGACACAGCTCAATCTGTCTACAAGCCCTCTAAACCGTCCTAATTGCATCTAATTCCATTTCCCCCTCCCCTCAGGTCAACAAAATTTTTATTTTGTTGACACAATGCAGTATCTAAAAAAGGTTGAATTTTTACATGATCAACCTCCCCCGATCTCTCACGCAAAAACCTCAACTCCTTCCAGAGGGACACTCCCTCAAAGTAACACTGCAAGTGCCTCCCGAATATTCGAGACCCGAACCACTTCAAGACCGTCAGGGGCAACAAAGTTGCCCTGAACTTTCTTAGGCATCAAACATTTCGTAAATCCCAGGCGAGCCACTTCGCTCAACCGTTGACCCACAGCGCTCACAGCACGAAGCTCACCGGTCAAGCCGACTTCACCGATGGCAGCAAGGGAACTTGGAACCGGTTTATCACGAAAACTTGATGCAATGGCAATTACAGTGGCAAGATCAGCTGCAGGTTCATCAAGGGATAACCCACCAATAATATTGATATAAGCATCACAATTGGACAGGAGCAAGCCCCCTCGTTTTTCCAACACTGCAAGGAGCAGCACAGCCCGATTATATTCAAAGCCATTGCTCACCCGACGAGGATTTCCAAAGGTGGTAGGGACAACAAGTGCTTGAATTTCGGCCAAAACAGGGCGAACCCCCTCCATCACACAGGTGACACAGGTACCAGCCGCATCCACAGGACGTCCAGATAGCAATGCTTCCGACGGATTGGGGATCTCGGTCAATCCCCCATCTTCCATCTCGAAGACCCCAATTTCATTTGTGGCACCGAACCTATTTTTCGCCGCACGCAAAATGCGATAGGACATGTGGCGCTCCCCTTCAAAATAGAGAACGCAATCCACCATATGCTCGAGCACCTTAGGACCAGCGATAGACCCCTCTTTGTTGACGTGGCCGATCACAAAAATCGTTATACCCTCCCCTTTTGCAAGGTGCATCAGGGTCATGGTACATTCTTTCACCTGGGTCACACTCCCAGGTGCCGAAGTAGACTGCTCGCTATACAAGGTTTGAATGGAATCCACGATTAAAATATCAGGCTTAATGGCACGCACGCCTTCGATCATATCCCCAAGTTTTGTTTCACTTTGGAGATACAATCCCTCTTCACGCACCTTCAGTCGTTGGGCACGCATTTTGATTTGACGTGCCGATTCCTCACCAGATACATATAAAACCTTTGCAAAACGGCATAAATGATCGCAAATTTGCAGCATCAAGGTGGACTTCCCTATTCCAGGGGCACCACCTACAAGGACAAGAGAACCATGGACAAGCCTTCCCCACCACTGCCAC
>JAWXUK010000219.1:0-3392 GCA_044432785.1 Eubacteriales bacterium
CACTTTCCGAGACCCCTGCGTGGGCGAGAGCAATGCGCTTGGCTTCGGCTTCCGAGATCAGGGTCCCTGTGCTTGGGGTGGTGGGGCGTGGAGTCTCCATATCACGGTCGTAGCTTAGGATTGCGCCCGTGAGTGCGTTGATTTCGTAATCGTATTCGTCATAGCCGACGTAAAATTCCACTTCGTATTCTTGGATACCGTCATCCCAATCGAGCTCAACTTTAGCAAAGGTGACTTCACTTTCCGAGACCCCTGCGTGGGCGAGAGCAATGCGCTTGGCTTCGGCTTCCGAGATCAGGGTCCCTGTGCTTGGGGTGGTGGTTGTAGTGGTTACTCGTTCCACCGTAACCAGTGGGGAATTGACCAGAGCAGAGAGCACTACGGCTGCTTCAGCTCGGTTCGAGGTGGCTGAGCCGTCGAAGGTGCCACCCTCTTTTCCATTAAGGAACTTATAATGGACGGCTGTTGCCACGGCCTCTTGGTATTGAAAGTCGATTTTATCGGGTAAATCGTTGATGATGGTTGAAATTTCTTCGGTTGAGAGCGGCGCCACGCCTCGCTCCATTAATAGGTTATAGATCATGGTTGCCATCTCATATCGAGTGATATTTTGGGTGACTGCTGTATTCCAGTCTGCTGTTTGCTCTGCCGATGTGCCGAGCAATCCGTTGCGATTGCTACAACTCACAAGGTATGGTGTCCACCATTCTGTGGAGGTTTGTTGCTTTTCGGTGGTAAGGGTTTCGCCGTAGAAACCATTTGCCATCATGGTGGAAAAGGCTGCGATGGTAAGCTTACCCATTGGATTGTAAGTGGTGCCCGTGTTTCCAGTAACATATCCTTGGTCTGCCATGTGATTGACATAACTTGCGTACCAAATATCTTGTGGAACATCGGAGAAAGAGCTCGCTTGGGTTGGAATGGTGGTTGCGCTTACCACCAATGTGAGTGCTAATGAGCTAGCTAAGAATTTCTGTACGTTTTTCATGAGGGGGCCTCCTATATAAATGTTATTTTTGATTTGCTATACTCTTATGATACCCTTTGAAAGTTAAAACCAGATTAAGATTGGAAATTTCTTGAAATTATT
This sequence comes from Eubacteriales bacterium, assembly GCA_044432785.1. Lineage (GTDB taxonomy): Bacteria > Bacillota > Clostridia > Oscillospirales > Oscillospiraceae > JAWXUK01. The sequence goes on from JAWXUK010000219.1 coordinate 1,091, forward strand.
TTCCCCTGTTTTCTCAGGAGGAAATACCAAGGTTTTTCTGTGTGATGTGTTGGTTTTTTGCTTGCTTTTTTCAGGTTTTTGTGGTATCATGGGTATAACACTATATATTAAAGGAGTCACCGTTATGGCAACTGCTAAGAAAGCCCCTGCAACGAAAACGACGAAATCTACCACCACCAAAACTGCGACAAAATCCAGTACTGCGAAACCTAAATTTAACTATGACCTCTCGATCTGTATGATCGGGAAAAATGAAGAGGCTGTGTTGGAGAAATGTTTTCAGACCATGCAACCTCTGCGTGATCAAACAAATTCCGAGCTCATCTTCACCGATACCGGTTCCACCGACCGAACCATCGAAATCGCCAAGAAATATGCCGATACCTTCCTCGAGTTCGAGTGGTGTAACGACTTTTCTGCTGCTCGGAACTACGGTCTCGAGCACGCCACTGGCCGTTGGATGGTTTATTTCGATTGTGACTACTTTTTTGACGAATCCATCCAAGAATTTGTGGATTTCATCAATCTACCTGCAAAAATTCGAGATGAATATGACTTCTCCTATCTCAATATTCTAAACTATCAAGAAGAGGGGGTTTGCCCTCCGAAGGACGTTGTTCAGGTCAACCCCCTCATTCATAATATGACCAAGCTTGCACTGGACGGGAAGCCCAAACGTTTCGAGGGACTCATCCATGAAACCATACCCGTCAACGCAACCAAATTCTTTCACTGTCAAATTTATGTTCACCACACTGGTTATGCCGGTGAACTCGGGAAGGGGAAGGTAGAGCGCAATCGCTCGTATTTAGAGCGTGAGCTCGAAGCAGATCCAAATAATCCCAAAATCCTCTGTTATAATGTTGTAACCTGTCATGATCATGCAAAACGGAAAGAAATCGCACTGGATGCTCTTTCTCGTATTTCTCATGATGAATACCATCGCCATCGCATTCTAAACTACCTCATGATTTCTCACATTGCGCTGCGAGAAGACGAAGAAGCAGCTGCAATCTACTTCGAATATGCGAAAGACTTCCCTAACCCTACCCTTCCACTTCTTGATTTAACCTACATTTATCAAGAGTATTTTGCTTTGAAATCATTCGCAGATGTCGTCCCTCAATGTCACGCTTACTTAGATATTTATGATTATTTGGAAAAGTATCCAGATATCAACTTTGCTTCCAGTTCCATCTTCCGATTTAATAACTACCACTCTCAAGCAAAAGTTTGCTCACAACTTTGCACGCATTATCTCGAACCAGAATCACGAGATACCCAAAAAGTGAAAGAATTATTAGATCGTAGTTTCGCCCCTCGTGCATTTGCTAAAAATGGACTTCCAACACTTGCCCCCTTCCAATTCGAACTTGCAAGTATGTGTGATTACAACGAATACATCGCAAAATTTTGCGAAATCGCCACTTCGACAAGCCCCACACCCGAGGTTTCACTCTATTTATTAAATGTCCTCAATCAGCACCTTGGTAAAGGATATAACAATGCTGAAATTCTCTCTCACTTATCCAAAAATTCCCCCAGTCTGCTCACTGCAATGGTACTTTTCCAGACCAATGGGCTTGACTTTGGGAAGTGCCCTGCCTACGTTAAAGAAACCTTAGCAAATTATGAACATTTGCACAATGGGAAGATTTTCGCAGATGTTTTTTACAGCGCTTTGATTTATCAAAATGACCCTCTCTCTTTCTGGACCTGTCATCTCACTCATTTGGTGGGTTGTATCAATCATCTTGCCAGTTCTCATGCCGACTTTGGTGAGCGAGTCAGTACCATCATCAGTGGGTATCTTTCCATTGATGGGCTAAAGCAGGCCACCGTCTATGCACATCTTGCTAAGGCAGGGGCTGTCAAGCTTTATGAATCTATCGTGGCAGAAGAAAAAATGGAGAACCCTAATCTGGTATCCCTCCAAAATAAACGCACTCAGATATGCACCCTATTTGAATTCTATATCTCGCAACAAGCGCAATTCCTCTCGAATTCATATAGTACTGAATTTTTTAGGGGTGACTTTCGTACCATGCTCACCCCACAAGATTTGTTTGTCTTGACCGTGGCTGCGAATTTGAAAGCTGAGAATCCTGTGGAGCTGATTCGTTCCATGAAAAATGGGCTTGGTTATTGTCCTGATTTCGCCCCCATTGTGGCACTTTATACCAAAGAATTGGTTGCAGATTTTTAAGAATGAACAATTTTTTAGAAGGTTCCTCCATCGGGGGAACCTTCTATTTTTGAGCACTGAACAAATGGCATAAAAAAGTCGCCCCCGAATGGGGGC
>JAWXUK010000220.1:0-3378 GCA_044432785.1 Eubacteriales bacterium
GGCCTTTTTATCCAGTCCCACCAAGTCGAGGACAAAGGGGATGCGACGCTCGATTTCGGCTGGAGCTGCTCCAATGGCACGCATTGCGAAATCTAAGTTTTGATAGACGGTTTTCTTGTCTATCAGGCGAAAATCTTGGAAAATAATCCCCAAAGTCCGTCGCATATGTGGAATTTGATTGGAACGAATATTATTGAGGTTATAGCCATTGACCATAATCTTGCCTTGACTAGAATGAACCTCTCCTGTGATGAGCTTGATGATGGTGGACTTTCCCGAGCCCGAAGGTCCGATTAAAAAGGCAAACTCACCATCGTCCACTCGTAGAGAGATCCCCTTGAGGGCTTTGGTTCCGTTATCATATTCCTTATGTATATCGATTAGTCTTATCATTGATTTTCCCCGTTATTTTAGTTTCGCTAGGCGATAAATGGGTCTATATCTCGATACCACGAGAAATGAGGTAACGATTGACCATCAAAGCCACTTCGAAGGTGAGGGCATCGTCGAACTCTCGCAGATCGAGCCCTGTTAATTTCTTGATCTTATCGAGTCGATAGACAAGCGTATTCCGATGGACAAAGAGTTTTCTCGCTGTCTCGGAGACGTTTAGATTGTTTTCGAAGAATTTGTTGATGGTGGTGAGTGTCTCTTGGTCGAGGGCGTCTATGGGGGCTTTTTTGAAGACCTCTTTCAAGTAGGTCTGACAAAGCACTGTGGGGAGCTGATAGATGATACGACCGATACCGAGATGTTGGTAGTTGATGATCATTTTCTCGGTGTCGAAGACCTTGCCCACATCAATTGCCACACCTGCTTCTTTGAAAGAGCGTGCGAGGTCACGGATATGGTTTACCACGGTGCCGATCCCGATGATCACGGTGACACCGAGCTCTTTATCCACAACTCCTGCAATTTCCTCTGCGAGTTGTTCGATATCAAGATGGGGGGAGATTTGCTTGATAATGGCGACGTCATTTTCATTGACCGAAATGACAAAGTCATTCATTTTGTCTGGGAACATCCCTTGTATCACGTCTACCAGTCCAGCATCCGAGAGACGTGGTTGACGCACCAAAAAGGCGACACGAGGAATCTCGGAGACAAAATGGAGTTCCTTGGACTGGGTATAGATGTCCCCCACAAGGATATTATCCGAGATGATGCTCTTGATGAAGGTTGCTTTGTCGTGGCGTTCTTCGTATGAGGTTTTTGCCCCATTGAATGCCACCACTGCCATCGCACAAAGCATAGCGGAGGTTTGATCATCCCCTTCGACAAAGGCACCATAATCAAACTGGTTGCCCCAGCCTGCCAAATGTTGAAAGGTTCTGCCTTCAAAGATGGTGACAGGAGACTCTTCATTGGAGATTGCTTCCACAGCTTCCGGCCATTGCGCCCCAACCAAGCTAAGTTCACTGCAAGCTACCACAGCTCCGTCAACATCAATAACCCCTACCACACGATCGATATTCTCTTTCATTTGAAGCACGATTCCTTGAAAAATTCGACTAACCACATCGACCCCTCCTTTTTTGTTCTCTCTCTATTATGCCGTAATCCAAGGGAAAAAGCAAGTATAATTTTAATTTTTTTTGTATAAATTGCCGAAAAATAATTTCGTTTTCGTGAGAACGCACATTTTGCAATGGGTTGAGCCATACAAAACTGGGAATTTTTTTATTTGGATCGGGTGGAAAGAAGTGCCATTTCCTCTGGTTTTAGCCCTCTCCATTCCCCTATTTTCAAAGATTCCTCTAGTACAATCCCACCCATAGCCACCCTTTTGAGGTAGGTGACAGGTGCGCCACACGCCGCCATCATGCGTTTGATTTGGTGATATTTCCCCTCATGGAGGGTGAGATGCGCCGATCTTCCCCCCTCAAAAAGTTCCAAACGTGCCGGCTTGCAGTGAAGTCCGTCCCCTAGAACCAGCCCCTTTTCCACGAGATCCACCTCGGTTTGGGTCAGTACCCCCTCGACCTCGAGGTAATAGGTCTTCTCTACGTGATATTTTGGCGAGAGGAGACGGTGGGATGTCTCACCATCATCGGTGAGGAGGAGCAGTCCTTCGGTGTCCTTATCCAGTCGTCCCACAGGGGCAAGTCCACGTTTTGCATACTGAGGTGGGAGGAGGTCCATCACGGTGGGTTGGTCACGGTCTACGGTTGCCGTGAGATAGCCCGAGGGTTTGTGAAGTAGAATCCAGATGGGGGCTGCGCTATCGAGGGGGGTGCCATCCAGAGCGAGGCTTGCGTTGGGGGCTGCCTTTTGCTCCCCTTTGAGGATGGTGACCCCATCCACTGTGATTCTACCACTTGTGATCCACTCTTTTGCCACTTTACGGGTCACTCCACCGGCTGTGGACACCAATTTATCTAGTCGCTCCATGATACGCCTCCCTTACAGGTATATTCCAATCCCCCCTCACATAGACTGACAAGACAGAATTTTTTGTAAGGAGCGATAATCATGATTATTTTTACAGCAAAAGTGCCACGAGGAAAATGGACGTGGGGGGTGGCAGGTGCATCCCTTTTGTGTTGTGCTGCCTTGGTCTTCGGGATGACACGCTCCCCCTTAGAAACGGTTGCGTCCCACGGCAACCCCGACCCCCAGAAAATCAAAACCGATCAGCAACGGCTTGACTATCTGCAAGAATGGGGGTGGACGGTAAGCCCCGAACCCCTCGCTGTGCAAGAGCTTTTGATCCCAGATCCTCTCACTGAATCCTATGACGAGTATGTCGCACTGCAACTCTCGCAACAGTTTCCAAACCTTGCCGACTATGCCGGCAAACGGGTGAAGCGATATACCTATCTCATCACGAACTATCCCACAGGGGAGGAGAATATCCAGCTCAGTCTACTACAATATAACAACACGGTGATCGCAGGCGAGGTGATTTCCCCCGAAGCAAACGGGTTTCTCCACGGTCTCGCCGTTCCAGACCCCATCGAGCCAACCTCTCATTTACCCATCGTTTAGGGGTTTCTCCACCACGGTGACATCGAGATGGCGATAGGGTATTTCGATGCCGTCGAGCAAGAATCGCTCACGCACCCCCTCCATCAGGGCGAAGTGCACCTTCCAGTAATCTGGAGTATCTGCCCACACCCGTGAGACATAGGTCACCCCATGATCCCCCAAATCCCACAGATGCACCTCGGGGGGAGGGTCGGTGCGCACTTCAGGTACGGCAGAGATGGCTTTGAAGATGGATGCTTTGACCTGTTCTGTGGGGGCGTGGTAGCTCGCCGTAAACTTCAGATCCACTCGACGACAACCGTTTGCAGTATAGTTGACGATTTTAGATGCTGCCATGAGGTAGTTCGGGATGAGGATTTCCTTATTATCCACGGTGGTGAGCTTGCTATA
>JAWXUK010000221.1:0-3363 GCA_044432785.1 Eubacteriales bacterium
GACCATTTCGACTCCCCTGCCACTCGATCATCCACATGAAAGGGAACTTGAACCGTGGAATATCCCACCCAAGCCGAGAGGGCTCGGAAAAATCCATTTTGCTCCTCCATCGAGAGGAGTGCCTCCACCACCTTGCGATCGAGTAGTTTATAGTCGGATGCGTTTGACATATCCATCCCTGTGGCACGACTGATATAGTGGTAAAATACTTTAGATGCAAAAGTGTGCAAGGGGTTTTCCTTTCCACGAGATAGCTTGACCCCTTCCACCACATCGTACCCTGTTTTCCAAAGGGTTACCATTTCTATCATTTTTTCGGGGGGGTGCTGTAGGTCGCAATCAATGACTGCCACGCAATCCCCACGACTGTGAGAAAGTCCTGCGAAAATAGCAGATTCCTTGCCAAAGTTTCGAGAAAAGTGTACTCCACGGACATGGGGGTCGTTTTCGTTTGCTGTGGTAATGACCTCCCAAGTGGAATCGGTAGAGCCATCGTCTACAAAGATGATTTCATAAGGAATTTCAGCTTCGAGGAGGAGTTTTCCCACCGTTCTTGCCGTAATTACCACGGTTTCTGCCTCGCAATAGGCTGGAATGACCACGGATAGCAAGCTAATTTCTCTTTTTTGAAGTGTTGACATGATGATTATTTCCTATTCTCGTATGCGATTTCATAATCGCTTTTTGGGGTGTATTCTGTGTCGATTTTTGCGACAACCACACCATCTATGATGGCGATACTGCCATCATCTGGGTAGCATGGCATTGCTTGGAAGTCTATCGAATTTGACATGGCGATGAGGTCGGCCTCTGTGGGCTCGGGTATTGGAATATTGAGCCAGTGGTTGAAATAGTAATATACGTGCTTGTTTAGATCGAGAAGGGTATCTCGTGGGGCACTGTAATGGTCAATGATTTGGTAGGATTCTATTTGACTGTAATAGAGCTCTTTTGGAAATCCACCGATGATATAGATGGGGAGATCGGAGTGGTAGCCTGGTACGCTCTCGATTCGGGTGTAGAGACGTGTGGCATAGCTCTCGGTGGCTCGATGTGCTTGGGCAGATGCGGTATAGAGTAGATTACAGATCCACCCTCCACTTAGGGTTATTAGGAGGGAGAGTGCCACAAGTCCACGTGAATAAATCGGTTTTTTCTCCCAAAATGGTTCTGCCAAAGCCAGTACCAAAAAATAAACGCAGACATAGGGGAATTGCATGAGTGGCGTGGGGGCTGACCATGGGCTGATGACCTGTCCGAAACCTATGGCGAGTGGAATCATGGCACAAAAGAGCAGTGCAACCGGCAGTCGCCACCCCTCTTTGCGTTTTTTGAGGTGCAGTAGCAGACTTACTCCCCCAATTCCAAGGGCGACAAGGTTGCAAAGAGCGAGGGGGACGGTGGTGGTGCCTTGGTCGTGGGTTGGGAGGAAAAAGAAGATGAGGACCTGCTTGTAACTCGAGAGGATGAGGGAGGGAATGCTAGAGAGTGGATACCCTTGACTCATACCTAGATATTGCAGTAATTCCTGTCCTGTGACCATCAAAATGAGCTGTAAGATGATATAATAGAGCACAGCTCCACCGAATAAGACCAAAAGATAGGGAAGTCCGTAAGAGAGGATGGTTTTCGGGGTTTCCTCTTTTTTCAGGGAGAATTGCAGGACAAGGATTAAGGAGAGCGCAATGGCAAGGGGGGCATAGGCTTGGTAGATTCCCATGGAGAGGGAGAGTGAGATTACCCCGAAAATACGGTAAACCCCTCCTTTTTTCGCAAACCAAGGGCAAAGGATGGCAAGAAAGATGCCAATACTATAAGCCGATGCAGTGAAAAGGTATAAAAACGTATATCCCATGCTGGGAAAAGAGGCTGTGAGCAGTCCCACCATGATGGCGATTTTTGGGGACTTTATCTCTAACATGTCCACCACAAGCACTGCGCTTAAACCAAGGAAACACAGGGTGAGCAGTCCGATAAAGGTGGGCATTTGGGTGTAGCCGTTTGGAAGGGTTGCGTATTGTAAAAACCACCTGCCCGAGACCGTCATATTTTGGATATCGTAAACCCGATTGAGACCGTCGGAGTTTGGGACGATGTTGGTAAAGGCATATAGGTGGAGGATATAGCCACAAATGAGGGTGGATAGATAGGCGAAGAGCTTGCTTTGTTTCGGTTGTTGCAACGTGATACCTCCTTAGGTGTCTGAATCTCTTATTAAAAGTTTACCACAAAATGGGAGAAAAGTAAACTCCTATTCGGTTGATTTTACAAATTCTCTTAAAAAAGCGTGGGAAGCCAATGGATTGAGTGGCTTGGTAGTTGGGTATGATTTTGAAAAAACATTGTGGCAAATCATATTTATTTTCTTCTTTTCTCTTGCTTTTTTGGGGAAATTGCATTATAATGAATTAAGTGAAGTTGTCATAACTGGACGATATGTCTAAATTGTTTGAAACAACTTCGGTTCTCACATCAATTTAGGAGGTATATCTTATATGAAAGAACTATCTAAACTTGCACTGCAAATCGAGCCCTCTGCCACCATGGCGATTGACACCATGTTTAAGCAAATGAAGGCAGATGGCATTGACGTCATTGGTTTCGGGGCTGGTGAGCCTGATTTTCCCACCCCACTGAGCGTGAAAGAATCCGGAATTCAAGCCATTGAAAATAACGATACTCGGTACACACCTGCATCTGGTTCTGTTGAGCTGCGCAAAGCCATTGCAGCTCGCCTCAAAGCCGACTATAATCTCTCGTATGAGTTCAATCAAATTGCTGTTTCTAATGGTGCGAAACCATGCGTTTGTGTGGCGCTGCAAGTGCTGATCAATCCAGGGGACGAGATCATTCTCCCTGCCCCCTACTGGGTGAGCTATCTAGAACTGATTCGTATGCTCGGTGGTGTTCCTGTTATTGTGGATGCCTCGGAAGAGGATAATTTTAAGATCACGGGCGAGACGCTACAAGCTGCCATCACACCTAAAACCAAGGCGATTATTTTCAATAACCCATCTAACCCTACGGGTATGATCTACTCGAAGGATGAACTTGTTGAGATTGGGAATGTCTGCGTGAAAAATGAGGTCTATATCATCTCGGACGAGATTTATTCTAACCTAGTTTACAACGGAACCTTCCATGCCATGGCTTCGCTGAGTGATTCCATCAAGCAATATACCCTCACCATCAACGGTGTTTCCAAGTCCTACGCTATGACCGGTTGGCGCATTGGATATATTGCTGCTGTGGGTGATTTGGCACGTGTCATTGCGAATTATTTAAGCCATTCCACCGGTTCCCCCTGCACTATTTCACAAAAAGCGGCAGCCTTTGCCCTATCCGAGCCACAGGATTCCGTCG
>JAWXUK010000222.1:0-3328 GCA_044432785.1 Eubacteriales bacterium
CCCACAACCCCAAGCACAGGGACCCTCATCTCGGAAGCCGAAGCAAAGCGCATCGCTCTCGCCCATGCAGGGGTCTCGGAAAGTGAAGTCACCTTCGCTAAAGTTGAGCTCGATTGGGACGACGGTATCCAAGAATACGAAGTGGAATTCTACGTCGGCTATAACGAATACGATTACGAAATCAACGCACTCACGGGCGCAATCCTAAGCTACGACCGTGATATGGAGACCCCACGCCCCACCACCCCAAGCACAGGGACCCTGATATCGGAAGCCGAAGCTAAGAGCATCGCTCTCGCCCACGCAGGGGTGAGCGCAAGCGAAGTGAGATTCCTCAAATGTGAATTAGATTATGATGATGGTATCTCACAATATGAAGTGGAATTCGACGTCGGTTATTGGGAATATGAGTACGAAATCAACGCAATGACTGGTGCAATCATCGGTTACGACCGTGATAATTAAGAATAAGGAGCTCAATTATGAGTAAAAATAATAACATCGCTATGAACCTCCCCAAAAAAGAGCAAATGCTCAAGACCATCAAAGGTGTGGCGCTGTATGCCGTCCCACTTCTCCTCGTATGGGTGTCCATTTGGGGGTTTGGAGGCTATCAGGCAAGTGAATATGCACTTCATCACGCAAATGTTACTAGAAATGACGTCTCATTTATCCGATTTAACCTCGATTTGGATGATTTCATCCCTCAATACGAGGTCAGTTGGTATCAAGGTACGAGAGAAGCAGAGGTGACGGTTCATGCCTTCACAGGACAATTACTCGATCTAGATTGGGATTAACCCATAAAATAATGGTTGCACAAGTATGAAACCCTTCCCTGATGGGAAGGGTTTCGTCCTGTCGGAAGAGAAGTTCAATTGCATTTTTTGTGATATATCCACAAAAAAATCGTAAAATTTTCGAACAAAATGACGAATGTTACATTTTTTCGATTAACCATTGCGAACCCTCCTAAAATCTGGTATAATGAACCTTAAGTGGAGCTGAAAAAGCACATCCTTACCTTTTCAGCACACAACAAGATTAAAGGAGGATCTCTTTATGACAAGCGCATTACTCACCGACCTGCTCAAAAGCTTAGCTTTGCTAGGTGCATTCCTTATCATAGGTATGTTTCTACGAGCTAAGTTGGTCATGTTCCAAAAAACCTTTATCCCATCTTCGGTAATTGGTGGCTTCTTGCTACTGATTTTGGGACCACAAGTGCTCAACGTTCTACCGGTTTCGGCAGATTGGTTCTCCATGTATTCTTTGCTCCCAGGTGTACTTATCGTTCCTGTGGTGGCATCTGTTCCTCTTGGACTGCGTATTTCTGCAGGATCCAGTGGTGGAGATCCCGAATTTATGAAAAATGTGTTACCCCTTGCAGGAATCGGCGTGGCAGCCAGCATGATTCAATTTGCAGTGGGCTTCGGCACCAATGTCCTCTTCTCTAGCCAAGGTTTGTACGATGTCTTCGGTGTCGAGCTCGGCGTTGGGTTCGTTGGTGGACACGGTACTGCTGGCACCTTGGGTGGCATGCTCTCAGACCTAGGTCTTGATTACGCAACCACCTCACAAGGCGTGGGTACAACCACGGCAACCTTCGGCATCGTGGGTGGTATCCTCATCGGTATCGCAATGATCAACTGGGGTGCACGTTCTGGTGCAACCATGATGCTCTCCAAGCCAGCAGATATCCCAGAACCACTACGCATCGGCTACGAAAAAGACGTTGCCAAACAAGGTTCTGCTGGACGTGAAACCACCATGTCCTCTTCGGTGGACACCTTTGCCTTCCACGCAGCCCTCATCTTTGTGGCATGTGGGCTCGCATATGTGTGTGTGGCACAATCCAAAGCACTCAATATCCCCATTTTGAAAGAAATCTCCGTCTGGACTTGGGGCATGATTGTCATGTTCATCATTTGGGGTATCATCTGCAAACTAAAGCTAGACTTCTTGGTGGATGGTAAAGTCAAAAGCAAAATCTCGAGTTCCTTCACCGAGTTTGCTGTCATTGCTGCCATCGCAAGTTTGCCAATCAATGCCGTCCTCGCTTACATCGTCCCCATCCTTGTGATGGTTTGCTTGGGCTTTGCTGTCACATCGGCACTTCTCTTCTTCGCCTGTAAACGCCTCCTCAAAGGATATTGGTTCGAGCAAATGATTGCCACCTTCGGCATGTGCTCGGGCGTGTTCCTTACAGGTGTCCTTCTCCTCCGTGTGTGTGACCCTGAGCTCGAGTCCCCAGCCCTCGCAAACTACTCGCTCTCGTACACCATCACCAGTATCATCTTCTTTGCAATGCTAAACCTCTTTATCGTCATCCCCATCCAGTATGGTGCCGCATTAACAGCAGTTTTCGCTGTTGCAGTGGTCCTAGCTGCACTGGTTTTTGCGAAAATCACCAGTGTCATGGCATTCGGCAAAGATTACAAAGGTCAGTAAGATTAGCTCTCCCCTATTTTTAGGGGAGAGCTTCACTACATAGAAATAGGAGCAACGTCATGGACATCACAAACCAAGCACAAGCCCTACAACCCTATCTCGTCTCTCTTCGAGAAGCATTCCACAGTTGCCCAGAAACGGCAGGGGAAGAATCCAAAACTGCGCAACGGATTGTTGACGAGCTTGAAAAAATCGGTGGCTATACCATCACCACCCAAGTCGGAGGACACGGTGTCCTCGCTGAAATCCAAGGCCCAAACCCAGGCCCCACATTGGTATTTCGTGCCGATATGGATGCCTTAAACATTCAAGAAGAGACCGAACTCTCGTGCGCCTCGACAAACCCAGGTAAAATGCACGCCTGTGGACATGATTTCCACGTCACCATGTTGCTCGGAGGTGCTAAACTCATCAAAGAGCAGCAAGCCCAACTAAAGGGAACCATCCGACTATGCTTCCAACCCTCGGAAGAGTGCACTCCCAAGGGGGGTAGCCGTGACATGATCGAAGGTGGTGCACTCAAAAATGCAGACGCCGTGTTCGGGCTCCATGTTTGGCCGGATGCTCCTTCCGGAAAATTCGGGATTCGTCCAGGACCACTCATGGCAGCATCGGATCGATTTTTTGCTCGTTTCAAAGGACGTGCCAGCCACGCTGCTCGCCCTCATGAAGGTGTTGATGCCTTGGTCGCAGGGGCTCAATTCATCACCACGGTCCAAACACTTATTAGTCGCAACAAAAACCCACTCCACGATGGTGTCATCACCATGGGAAAATGCGTGGCAGGCTCGGCGTACAACATCGTACCAGAACACTGCACCATTGAGGGCACCTGTCGCACCTTCCTCCCAGAAGACCGAGCCCTCATTGAGACACG
>JAWXUK010000223.1:0-3321 GCA_044432785.1 Eubacteriales bacterium
ACCTGTGAGGTCGATGTGACCTTGAGGATCGAAACATTTCACATCTAACATGACCCCATCCACCACATTGAGGAGCTCGGGATCCTTCGAAAAATCGTGGGTTCCGTTGCTATCAAGGAGGAAGCTCCTCCCCTTTCCCCTCACTTTTGCACCAAATTCCACCAAAAAATCTCGATGAAGGGTGCATTCTCCTCCAGAAATCGTCACCCCCTTGATAAAAGGGATGTTTTTTGCGATTTGCGACATCAGTTGATCTGGGGTGAGTGTCTCGGTCTTCGGGGAGGAGGAGCGTTGACAGGTCTGAATGCAGGCATCGCACTCGACACAGGCAGTTTTATCCCAAATCACTTTGCCATCTTGCTTTTTTAGCGCATTTACGGGACAACTTTGCACGCAATCTCCACAAAATCCACAACGGACGATGGTTTCAGGGTTGTGACAGTAGCCACAATCGAGGTTGCACTCTTGCAGAAAGACTGCAGTGCGATTGCCCGGGCCGTCCACCACCGAATGAGGGATGATCCGATTGACCGGGGCGACACTCATAGATTGCGTACCATACGGTCGAGAGATCGGTTATTTTCACGGCTTCCAAGCCCCCAAATGGCATTGGATTGCCCCACGGCTTCCCCACTTGCAAGCTTATCCATATCGGATCGTTTGACCAGATAACCTGTGACACGCACCACATCGCAATCCGAGCAATAGGTCGAGAAATATCGCATTCCACTCGAAAAAGCGCCCTTTACAATGTCTAAAATTGCTTCTGGATTTTTCTTAGACATCTCGTCGAAGGGGAAAATATCTCCCACGCCCGAGGTGAAATAAGGGTGATAACGCCCTGCGTGAGTGATGTGCTCGTAGAGAGGAGGCTCGTCTCCGATGGAGATCCGAACCCCAGCGCTGATCCCGATGTCGAAATCCGTCCCCACTTGTGCGTGGAGCATGAAGTGATGTTTGGAACAGTGGCAGTATTTGCTCTCGAAGGAGTTAACATGATCGGTAATTGCCTGCAAAATCTCTTCTCCGAGGTCGTCTGCCACGGAATCGTAGCCGAAAACACCTGTTTTCCCCTCTTTTTGCATCAAAATATTGACACACTCGTTAAGACCCACCATGCCGAACATTCCAGAGAATCTCTCGAGGGAGAGGAATCCCTCTTTGACCAGAAAGGAGGAGGGGAAAAAGTTGGTTTTTTCCACCATAAAGGTGATTTTTTCCTCAATAAATTCGCAAAGAGTACGAACAGCGAGGGGGAGAATCTCCTCGAAAAAGTGCGCTTTATTGGTGGCACTATCAGCCATATTTTTGAGCACCAAACGAGAGAGGGTGAAGGCACCACCCCCCACAGGTAGGGCGTTGTAGCAACTGGCGATGCCATATTCTCCTTCGGAAATTTCGCTGTAAACCTTGTGATTTGCAAAACTTGGTTTGGCGCAAGCCAGCTCGCAGAGGACGCATTTTTTTCCAAATTCGTCGGGGGTGATATCGGGATCATAGAGGATGGTAAGGCTTGGAATCGCCTTCTTAAGCTTGGTTTCCACATCCAAAATGATGTTCCCCACCACGGTCTCCTCGGGTCCGATGTTGGCATGGGAGAAAGAATCAGGGATGCAACCGTCGATATGCACCAAAAAGTCCTCGATAAGGGGGTAATCATGGTCGTAATCGGTGACAAATGGCTCTAAAAGTTTATCCAATCGACCCAAATAAACAGGATAATGGGTGACCGATGGCACATAGCGATAGAAGATTTCGAGGGCTAAAATTGCCTCACGCATGGTTGTGGGAGGTGCCAATCGCAAAAATTCGCATCCAGTTTGAAAGAATTTTTCATAATCGGGCAGAATATAACGAGGGCAATAGGGTGCGTACCCCTCCCCCATGTCGCAAAGCCACCCTTTTTCGTGTAATTCAAAGAATTTATCGTTGCTTTTGGTCTGAGTCATCCCATTCATGACGGCTCCAGCCAGATTTGACACCATTTGCTCGTGAGTCAGGGTGTTATTTTGCAAAATTTCGAGGATTTCTTCCTCTGTGATCTTTAATTGTCCCATAACAAGGCTCCTTTCTAGTCGGCAAGTAATTTAATGAGTCGGCTTGTGCCCAGACGGCTTGCCCCGAGTGCGAGAAATTGCTCGGCATCTGCCACCGAGGCAATCCCCCCAGCCGCCTTGATTTTGACGTGGCTCTCGACGTGTTTCGCCATCAATTCCACGTCGTGTGGGGTGGCACCTGCCGTGGAAAATCCAGTGGAGGTTTTGATATATTCTGCCCCAGATTGGGACACAATTTCGCACATTTTGATGGTCTCCTCGTCGGTGAGTAGACAGGTTTCGATGATCACTTTGAGGAGTTTACCGTCACAAGCTTTGTGGATCTCTTTGATCTCGTTTAACAGGAAATCATACTCTTTATCGTGCAATTTCCCCACATTGATGACCATATCAATCTCATCTGCGCCATTTTGGATTGCATCACGGGTCTCGAAAACCTTGCTCGCAGTGGTGGGGGTACCATTTGGAAAACCGATGACGGTGCAGATGGGGATACGGTTTTTTGCATATTCACTCGCTTGAGCGACATAGCAAGGAGAGATACAAACCGAAGCAGTTTTGTTTGCAATGGCTTCATCTAACAGGGATTGCACCTCGCTCCAAGTGGCGCCTTGCGCTAAAATGGTGTGGTCTACTGTGGATAAAATTTCAGCTTTATTCATGTTGTCCCCTTCTTTCTATAGTTGAGATAGGATAGAACTTCCGATGGTGCCCTCCGGCATTTTGACCCCGAAATTATCTGCAATGGTGGCACCAATCACGGCAAAACTATCCTGTGGATCCAGAATTCCACCCTCTTTCATCGAGGGGGAGTATGCCAAAAATGGAACGTTTTCACGGGTGTGGTCGGTTCCTTTGAAACAGGGGTCTGTGCCGTGGTCGGCAGTCAATATAAGGAGGTCGTCCTCCCCAAGTAGGGGGAGAAGTTCGCCGAGTTTTTGATCGAATCGTTCCAGTTCTGCGCCGTAGCCAGCCACGTCACGACGATGCCCCCACAGGGCATCAAAATCCACCAGATTGACGAAACAAAGACCCTTGAAATCGGTTTTTGCAACCTCGATTGTCTGCTCCATGCCGTGGACAGAGGATTTTGATTTGTGGCTTGCTGTGATCCCTTCCCCATCAAAAATATCGTTGATTTTACCCACAGAAATGACCTCGAAACCACCCTCCTTAAGGGCGTCAATCGCCGTGGCGCCAAAGGGTTTGAGGGCGTAGTCGTGTCGGTTCGAGGTGCGTTTGAACTCCCCGACCTGATTGCCCA
>JAWXUK010000224.1:0-3227 GCA_044432785.1 Eubacteriales bacterium
AAACCTTGGCCAAGATAGACTACGGCGAAACCGAGCGTTTTGTCCGTATCAACGCTCTGGATACCCCTCACTGGCAGGAGGATGTGCGTGTGTGCGTGGCTGGGGGTGCCGACGGGATTCGCATTCCTAAGTGCGATACCGAGCAACAAATCCACGATGTGGAGGCACTCGTCTCGAAATACGAGCGTGAATATGGCGTAGAAGTGGGCTCTACCCTCCTGATGGCTGCTATTGAAAGTCCTTTGGGCGTGATCAATGCCTATTCCATTGCGATGGCTTCCCCTCGATTGATGGGGATCGCCCTTTCTGGTGGAGACTATCGTCGCTGTTTGCAGACCAAGTACTACCCCAGTGGTAACGAGCTTTTTGGGGCTCGTAGTCAGATCGTCATTGCTGCGAGAGCGGCTGGGATTCAATGTTTCGACACTGTTTACACCGATTTTAACGACATGGAAGGGTTCACTCGTGAGGTTCACCTCATCAAAGAGATGGGCTTCGACGGAAAATCCATTGTCACACCCAAGCAAATTGCCGTGGTACACAAGATTTTCGCACCCACCGAGAACGAAATTTTCCAAGCCGAGCGTGTGGTGCGTTCTGTGGCTGAGAATGCCGAAAAAGGTGTCGGAATCTTTACCTTAGATGGACAAATGCTTGATATTGCCTTTGTCGAGGGCGCTCAACGTGTGTTGGATGCTGCCCGAAAAATGGGACTCTATAAGGGGGAATTTTAAGATGAAAAATGCAGTAGGCAGAGAAATTCCAGCAGAAATTCTAACAAACGGCAAAGAGGTTTTCCAAGGAAATCACCATCGTAATGGGTTGGAATTCACCCGTGCCACCCCTACCATTCGTGCCGGTATCAAACCTCGTGATACCAAGGTCATCGCCAGTATTAAAGAGGCCATTACGGCTTGCAACTTCAAGGATGGGATGACGGTCTCTTTCCACCACCATTTTCGTGATGGAGACTATGTGGTAAATCAAGTTATGGCTGTCATTGCCGAGATGGGGTTTCGTGATATCACCATCGCTTGTTCCTCCATCGGTTCGGCGAGTGATCCTGTGGCGCAATACATCGAAGATGGGATTGTCACAGGACTCCAAACCAGTGGGATTCGTGGTAAAATCGGGGATGCCGTCTCCCACGGGAAGCTCAAAACCCCTGCCATCATTCGTACCCATGGTGGACGTGTGCGTGCCATCGAGATGGGCGAGGTCAAGATTGATATTGCTTTTATTGGCGCCTCTAGTGCTGATGATCAAGGCAACGCCAGTGGAAAAGGTGGTAAATCCAACTGTGGTGGGCTTGCCTATTCCGAAGTGGATGCTCGCTATGCAAACCATGTCGTGGTGATCACCGACTGCCTTGTCCCCTTCCCGAATAACCCCGCCACCATCAAATGCACCAACGTGGATTATGTGGTTGTGGTGGACGAGATCGGAAACCCTGACAAGATTGCTTCGGCTGCGGCTCGTATCACGGAAAATCCTCGTGACCTGAAGATTGCCAAATCTTGCGTGGATGTGATGACTGCAACCCCCTATTTCGCTGACGGGTTCTACTTCCAAACCGGTGTGGGTGGTCCCTCGATTGGTACCGTGCTCTTCCTCAAAGAGGAGCTGCAAAAACGTGATATTTCGATGGGTTGCGCCATTGGTGGGATCTCTACCCCTATGGTGGATATGCTCAAAGAGGGCTATATTCGCACCCTTGCCGATACCCAAGATTTCGATATCGGGGCTGTGGATTCCCTACAATCAAACCCCGGTCACTTTGAAATTACCACCGACGAATATGCAAACCCCATGAACCGTGGTAGTTACGTCAACAAGCTCGATTTCGTGATTTTATCGGCACTAGAAGTGGATGTCAACTTCCACGTCAATGTGCTCACTGGATCGGACGGCGTACTCCGTGGCGCTCCTGGTGGACACCCTGATACCTCGGCTGGTGCAAAATGTACCATGATTGTCACCCCTCTGGTGCGTGGTAGAATGCCTACCATCTGCGACGAGGTTGTCACGGTTACCACCTCTGGCGATACCGTTGACGTGGTGATTACGGAATACGGCGTGGCTATTAACCCTCTGCGCAAAGATATCATCGGCTGGCTAGATGAGGCTGGTATGCCACATCAAACCATCGAGCAACTGCGTGACAAGGCATATTCCATTGTCGGTGCCCCCGACCCTCTGGAATGGCAAGACCGTGTGGTCGCCATTTTAGAAGCACGTGACGGAACCATCATGGATGTGGTACGTCAAGTGGTAGACTAGCTACTTCCCGTAGGGAGCCCCCCTTGGGCTCCCTCCCCTCTCTCATAAAAATAATCTGGAGGAATTTATTATGACCGATACTATGTTAGCCATCCTAGGGCTTTTGACCATTTTAGGAACCGTTTTCCTACTCTTTAAGGATATCACCGTTGCCTCCCTCTCCTTTGTTGCTGTGGCGTGTCTCTCGTCCATTGTTCTGCTCATCACTGGCACCTTCACCATCTCGGAAATTGGCGATTTTATCGCTGCCGGTGTGGATGATACCTCACCTACTGCAGCCCTCTTTATGTTCTCAGTGATCTTCTTTGGTGTGCTCACCGATGCCGGTATGTTTGATGCCGTCATCAACAAGATGACCAAAAAAGTGGGCAATAGCGTGGTCGGCGTCTGTGTGATGACCTGCTTGATTGCCACTGTGGGGCACCTCGATGGTGGTGGTGCTTCCACCTTCTTAATCACTGTCCCTGCTATGCTTCCCATCTTCAAAAAGCTACATATTCGCCCTACCACATTGCTTCTCATCTGCGTTACCGCTATGGGCGTGATGAACCTTGTCCCTTGGGGTGGCCCTACCATCCGTGTGGCAACCGTTTTAGGTATTGATGCAAACGATCTCTGGATCACACTGATTCCAATGCAAGTGGTTGGTATGATTTTGGCTCTTGCCACTGCCGTCATCTGGGGTAAAATCGAGGTGAAACGTGGCGCTGGATTGGACGGCGCATTGGCGCAAGAGGCTCTTGCGCTTGGTACTAGCACTGACGAGGACGGTCAAGCAAGTAATGTGGATGTCGCAAGCGACCTCGCTCGTCCTAAGTTGGTCGCCTTCAACGGTTGTTTGACCTTGGCTGTGATTTTATCTCTGGTCTTTGTGGATGTCCCCTCTTTCCTGATCTTTATGGTGGGTTGTACCGTCGCTTTGATGGTCAACTATCCTGGTTCCAAGG
>JAWXUK010000225.1:0-3212 GCA_044432785.1 Eubacteriales bacterium
TTTGCCTTACTCACGCCCTAAGCATCCACAGGACGGCACCGCCAGAGAACCCTCAAACGGGCTGTACCACAGATAAGGACGGAACAATATGCAACCAATCATCGAGACAAAAAATCTCACCCATATCTATAGCAAGGATACCCCTTTCGAGCGCACTGCCCTCCACGGAGTGGACTTTTCTGCCTGTGAAGGGGAATACCTTGCCATCATCGGCCACACCGGCTCTGGCAAGTCAACACTCATCTCACACCTCAACGGATTACTCCAGCCCACCGAAGGGGAGGTGCTCTTCCAAGGGATCGATATTTGGAGTGATACCAAAATCACCCTCCAAACCAGATTCCAAGTGGGACTTGTCTTTCAATACCCCGAATACCAGCTCTTTGAAGAGACCGTCTATAAAGATATCTCCTTCGGTCCCAAAAATATGGGGTTAGACACCGATGAAATCCATCGTAGGGTGCATCAATCGGCAAAATTCGTCGGTCTATCGGAGGACATTCTCGAAAAATCCCCCTTCGAACTCTCAGGTGGGCAAAAACGCCGTGTGGCAATCGCAGGGGTAATCGCTATGGAACCCAAAGTCCTTATTTTAGATGAACCTACAGCAGGACTCGACCCCATGGGGGCACGAGAGATCCTTGAAAATATCCAAGCATACAAAGAAGCCCACAATGCAACCATCATCGTGGTCTCCCACTCCATGGAGGATGTGGCGCAGATCGCCGAGCGTCTCATCGTCATTAACCATGGTAAAATACCCTTCCAAGGCACCCCACGTGAGGTCTTCGCCCACGGAGAAGAGCTTGAACAAATGGGGCTAGGTGTCCCACAAATGACACGAGTATTCCACCGTTTGCGTAACATGGGAGTGGAGATCGACCCCACTATTTTCACTATTTCTCAAGCGAAAGAGGCGATTATGGCGCTAAAGGGGGGGAAATAGATGGCATTACGAGATATCACCCTCGGACAATTCTTCCCAGGAACCTCCCTCATCCACAACCTCGACCCTCGCACCAAAATCATCGCCCTTACGTGTTATATCATCGCTCTTTTCTGCGCAGATTCAGCACTCACCTACGTCATCATGTTTGGGGTGCTCGCCCTCGCTATCGGACTCTCAAAGGTGCCGATCTCTGCCATTTTCAAAGGGATGAAACCCCTCATTTTCATTCTCACCTTCACAGGACTCCTCAATATGTTCTACGTCCCGGGGGAGACCGTCCTGCTCACCATTTGGAAGCTCACCATCACTCTCGAAGGCTTAGTAGTGGCATTTTATATGGTAATTCGCATCATGATGCTGGTGTCTGGCAGTTTTCTCCTCACCTATACCACTTCACCGATTCGCCTCACCGACGGCTTAGAGCAACTGCTAAACCCACTCAAAGTGCTCAAAGTACCGGTTCACGATCTTTCTATGATGATGTCCATCGCCCTTCGCTTCATCCCAAATCTCATCGAAGAGACCGATAAAATCATGTCAGCTCAGCGTGCCAGAGGAGCCAACTTCGAAAGTGGTGGAATCGTGGCACGTGCTCAAGCCATGGTACCTCTTCTTGTCCCTCTCTTTGTCTCGGCACTGCGCCGTGCCATCGAACTTGCAGATGCCATGGATTGTCGCTGTTACCACGGAGGGGAAGGACGCACTCGCATGACTGCTCTCAAGTATCGTAAAGGGGATTACCTTGTCATTGTTTTCGTGATTTCCCTCGTGGCTCTCGTTCTATTGCTCGGGCATTTCGGACTGTAAGGAAGGGGATACCATGCAACGAAATATCGCACTGAAACTTATGTATGTTGGCACGGCCTACCACGGTTGGCAAGTGCAAAAAAATGGCATCACGGTGGCCGAAACACTTGAAAAAGCCATCACAGCCACGGTGGGACACCCAGCAAAATGTACAGGGGTGGGTCGCACCGATGCAGGGGTTCATGCCGAGATCTACCTCGCAAACTTCAAAACCACCTCGGCAATCCCATGCGATCGCATCCCTCTCGCCCTCAACACACGTCTCCCTGAAGATGTCGTGGTGGTCAAGGCGACCGAGGTGCCGGACACCTTTAACGCCATCGCAAACTGCGTCAAAAAGGAATACACCTATCGCATTTACAACAGCCGTCTCGGTAATGCTTTTTACGTCAACCGAGCTTGGTTCTACCCCAAGACATTGGATGATAGATTGATGGCTCGTGCAGCAGCAGCCTTTGTAGGAACCCATGATTTTTCTTCGGTTCGCTCGGTCGGAACGGTGACGAAAACTGCAGTACGCACCATTTTCTATTTCGAAGTCGAGAGAAAAGGCGACCTCATTGAATGTCGTGTCTGCGCAGATGGATTTCTCTATAACATGGTGCGCGCCATGGTGGGAACCCTCATTTATGTCGCAGAAGGCAAGCTCACCCCGGAGGAGATTCCCCAAATTCTCGCCCAAAAGGATCGCACCCTCGCCGGACCCACGGCTCCATCAGGAGGGCTATATATGACGAAATTATGGTATGAAGAGGATATTTTGTGAGTAAACAACTGACGTTATGGAAACGCATTCTCCTGTTTGGGGTTACAATGGTACTGGTTTTGGGTACCTTATATGTCCTCCTCAACCACGAAAAATTTCATATTGATTCGGTAAAACGTTGGCTTACTTATCGTGAAATCGGACTTTCAGAAACAGGAGAGAGTCACCATTTCCCACACGGAGGGGGGGACTTCGCCGCCTTTGAACTTGTGGGCAATACCGTGGTTATGTGTTCCACCACAGGGAGTCGAAACTACTCCCTCCTTGGGGCGACTTTTGCCGAGCATGTGGCTGGTTTTACAAACCCAGTTTTACGGGTTGGAACAAACTCTAGTGTCGCTTTTGATGCAGGCAGTAAAGTGATAACGCTTTACAAAAATGGAGAAGCAATTACCCCCTACGAAACCGAAGAACCCATCTTGTCGGCACGACTCAACCAGAGTGATTGGCTCTGTGTAGTGGCACAGGAAAAGGGGTACAAAGGGGCAGCGACCATCTTCGACAATGAACTAAACCAGATCTCCACCATCAAGCTATCATCCTCGTTGATTGTGGATGGCATGGTGTCCACGGATAACAGCAAGGTAGCGCTACTCACCATTGGCGAAGAGGGGGGATCCTTCCTCACAAGTCTTCTCCTCTATCCGGTTGGGGGGGACGAAGCGATCGCCACCCTCCCACTTACAAGTT
>JAWXUK010000226.1:0-3202 GCA_044432785.1 Eubacteriales bacterium
CCCACCGTCTTTGCTCATACCATCGGCAACGACCTTGAAGAGCTCACACCCCTCATCCAAGAGCTCGAAACCTTCTGCGATACCAATGATAGCACCCCCTTGCAAAACTACTATGTCCTCATGGCTGTCGAGGAGCTCTGCACCGTCATTATGAACGAAGGCTTCCAAGGGGAAAACGGGCTCATCCAGATCACTTTGTTCGTTCTACCAGACAGTATTTTCGAACTTCGCATCCGTGATAGCGCCCACGCCTTCAATCCCTTCTCCCTCCCAACAGGTCAACTCACCGATGATGAGGACTTCGACCTCGATGCCATCGGTGTCTTTGCCATCAAAGAACGGGCAAAATCCTTCTCCTATCGCCAATATCAGGGCTTTAACACATTGGTTGTCCGTGTTTAGAACTCCTCAAAATAGAAAGGGTGTATTTATATCAAAGTCAAGAAATATTCTTTGCGCTCCAAGGCATTCCTCGGCATTTTACTTATGGCGATCTGTCTTACCTTGGTTGCCACCATCGTTAGCTTCCGTTTTTATGTCGAGACCATGAATGTCCACTCCAAAGGGGTGACCATGCGTGTGGCACAGACCATTGCTGCCGTCATGCCAGCCGATGAAATCCAATCCTATCGGGATGATATGCTCGAGATCTATCACAAATCCCCAGAACCCGAAATCACCGATAGCTATCTCGCACAGTTCGACCACATCACTGACGAAACCTATTACGAAACCTTAGATCTCCTCAACACTTTGCGTGATACTAATAATCTCCTCTATCTCTATGTCTGCTACATGGACCCCGAGACCATGACAGGGATCTACCTCATAGATGCCGACCCAAATGACGATGGCTGTCCCATCGGGACATGGGATATCATCTATGAAAACAACTATGAAGCCATGAAACACCCTGAAAACGGCTTCGAAGCCTACATCACCCACACAGAAGACTACGGCTGGCTCTCTTCTGCAGGGGCTGCCATTTTATCGGATAGTGGGGAAGTAGTGGGGCACGTTTTCGTGGATAACTCCATGCAATCGGTGGTCAACGATCGGATCGACTTCCTTGTCCAAACCCTCTTCTCCCTCGCCATCTCCACCGTCATCTGCCTCATCGTATTCCTCTATCATACCAACAAGTCGGTGGTGGTCCCCATCGGAGTGATCACGGATGAAACACGCCAATTCATCGACACGAAATCCGCCCCAACCCAAGCCCTAACCGACATCAATACCCAAGACGAACTCCAAGAGCTCGCAGGCTCGGTCCATAAAATGCAAGAGGATATTCTCTCCTATATCTCAAACCTCACCTCCATCACAGCCGAGAAGGAACGTGTCGCCACCGAACTCGAAGTGGCTCGCAGCATTCAAGAGGGGATCCTCCCTTGTCTCTTCCCAGCCTTCCCATCCCATATCGAACTCGATGTCTACGCCACCCTAAACCCAGCTAAAGAAATGTCGGGCGACTTCTATGATTTCTTCTTAGTGGATGACGACCATATGGCAATGGTCATGGCAGATGTCTCGGGCAAAGGGGTGCCCGCTGCCCTCTTTATGATGGTCTCTCGCTCCTTAATTAAGACCACAACCCAAACAGGGATCTCCCCTAAAGAGGTCCTCGAAAAGGTCAACAATCAGCTCTGCGAAAACAACGAAGGTGAGCTATTTGTCACCACATGGCTCGGTGTCTACCAAATCTCCACAGGGGAAATGGTCTGTAGTAACGCAGGGCACGAATACCCCGTGATTCGCCGTGTAGGAGGGGAGTACGAACTCTTCAAAGATCCCCACGGCTTTGTCCTCGGTGGTATGGAAGATATGAAATACTCTGAATACACCATTAAAATGGAGGTGGGGGATCGCATCTTCCTCTATACCGACGGCATCCCCGAGGCAACCAATGCCGAGGAAGAACTCTTCGGCAATCACCGTATGCTAGAATCCCTCAACCGATATCGCTATCACTCCACTCAAGAGCAATTGGAAGGGATGCTCCAAGATGTCGAAAACTTTGTCGGGGCTGCCCCACAATTTGACGATATCACGATGATCGCCTTCCAGCGTGAGCAAGCAGATTAGAAAGGATGTTATGAATTATGATGACGAAAGAACTAACCGTAGAAGCCGTAATTGAAAACCTCGATCCCATTCAAGTCTTTATCGAAGAGGCACTAGACGAAGTTGCCTGTCCCATGAAAATCGCTATGCAAATTTCCATCGCTGTGGAGGAAATCTTCCTCAATATCGTAAACTATGCCTATAACCCAGTGACGGGCCGTGCCATTATCCGTTGCGCACTAGAGGATTGTGGCGACGATAAAATGCAGGTCTGCATCGGCTTTTTAGACAATGGAAAACCCTTCAACCCTCTCGAAACCGAGGAGGCAGATATCTCCCTCTCTGCCGAAGACCGTGATATTGGAGGACTTGGAATCTATATGGTTAAAAAGAGCATGGATCACATAGAGTATAACTATGTCGATAACCAAAATATCCTCTCCTTCTCCAAAAAGTTTGATATCGAAACCTAATCCACCCCTAACGAAAGGAGTCAAACCATGCCACCAGATCTTCACGAGCACCCGAATATCGATATCGTGGTCTGCGACGATAGCATCGAAGATATCAGTAACGTCACTGCTCTCATCACCACTTATATGAGTCAACGCACCATCCCCTATTCCCTTCTTGTCTTCGAAAATGGCCAAGATCTACTTGATGCGATGAAGGGCGCAGAATCTGGTTTCGAGATCGTTCTGCTCGATATGATGATGGAGGGATTAAATGGCTTATCCGTGGCAAAGCACCTGCAAAGTTTCCCCATTCATAGCAATGTCATCTTTGTTTCCTCCAATCGTGATATGGCACTTCGTGGCTACGAGGTGGCGGCTTTGCGCTATATCGCAAAACCAGTGGATTACGACCTCTTTACCGAGGCAATGGACTGCGCCTTCGATCGCCTTAAGATCCTCAACGATATCGCCTTCCCCACCCTCTTTGGGGAAGAGCGTGTCCCTGTCTCCGACGTGGTTTATATCGAACCCTCGAATCGCCGTGCCAAAGTGGTCTGTTTAGATCGCATTTTAGAAATCACACTCACCTTCGCCCAAGCAGTGGAACACCTCAAAGACTTACCTTTCGCCCTCTCCCATCGCACCGTCCTTGTCAACCTCGCCCATGTACAAACAGTGCTAAG
>JAWXUK010000227.1:0-3173 GCA_044432785.1 Eubacteriales bacterium
GCTCACCAATTTCCATTCCATCATGTTGGCCTAGCGCATAATTATCCCTCGCAATATCCTGCTCCTTCATTCTCATTGTCATAAATTCCACCTTCCATTTCTCGTTAGATTTGATTTCCGCCATGCGTTCCATCATCTTTTGTACCAGATCGTTGTCCGAAGACTCGCCTGTCACATAATCGAGAAAGCACTTCACATTTTCATCTGTTTCAGAGTCACTCGCATCTGTGTTGAAGAACACTCTGTAGGTTTTGTCGTCCAATCGTAACTCTGGTTTTTGTCGACAGGTGTTTTCAAAAAAATATTGTGACAGTCCTTTTTTGAACGGATCAAAGGTGCAGATGAAGACAACATAGCTCTCTTTAAGCTCGGAATAATGATGCCCCTTTTCGATTAAGTTGAGGTCAATCATGCTCTGATAATAACGAGAGCGCATCGCCAGATCCTTTTGTTTGTCCACCTGCATTTCCAAGTTGAATACACGATTTTCATCTTTGACGTAGACATCAAGACGGACACTTTTGCTCTCGTAAGCGACATTGATTGCCTTTTCCATCTCTAAATTTACAACTTTTTCAACCTTCACTTTAAGGAGCGCTTCGATGGTTCGCTTGCAAATTTCTTCGTCTAACATCATCTTAGAAAAAATGAAATCATTGCTGAGTGGGAGACTCTCCCATTCTCTTGTATCCACAAAACCACCTCCATTTGTTCCATTGTAGCACATTTTTTACATTCATGCAAGAGGTTTTGGGAGAAAAAATGCCACGCATTTTTCGACCATGCGTGGCAACTTTTTTGGGTTACGAGCGCTTGTTCTCTCTTTCAAAAACTTCGCACATCAATTTCACTCCAAGCCGAAATCCAAGCTCGAATTGTTCATCGCTCGTTGCCACTTCCATGTCACCCCACTGATCTAAAAGTTTATCGAGGAGGACTTTGCCCTCATGATTAAGTAGGGGTTTCAACTCATCCACGGTCCTAACCGACTTGAGTCCTAACTCTCTTCGGAGGGAGTTTTTCACACCCCTATCCTCCACTGCGTGGTAGTGAATGTCAGAGATGATGGTGTTGTTGTTCATCGAAGCACCTCACATGATCCCGACCATTTTGTTGATATCTCCAGTGGAATCCACCTCGATGGTGACGGCAGGTTCACCCGCTGGCAACCATCCAAAGCCAGCAACCCAGATCATGTCATCGCTTGGTGCATCCTCGTTTGGGTGAAGCACGGAGGTGGACGGCGGAGGTGCGACAGGTGTTGGATCTGGCTCGATATTTGGCTCTGGTTCGGGGGTTTGCGTTGGCTGTGGTTCGTTGTTTGGTTGTGGTTGAGGGGCGACCTCGGACGGAATTTCTGGCATGGTTTCGGTGACGGGTGGATGCTCGCTGGGTGGTTCGGTGCTTGGAGTTGGCTCGAAGCTTTCCTTGACTTCGACCTTCTCGTCCACTCTCTCGATGGGTACTTCGTTCACAAAATCCACCTCGACGAGTGGGAGAGTTGGCTTTGCAACCGACACTACATTTAGTGGTGGTGCTTGATTCTGTGGTTGTTCTTCTACGATGTTTCTTTGAGTAAATCCGTAAAGTAGCAGGGCACTTGTGAGTCCGAGGGTGACTCTTTTCATGGCTTTTGTTGTCATGGTGACACGACCTCCTAAAAGTTTTTGGGGCTTTGCGTGACACCACTATACCATATCTTGTGCGAGATAGCTATCACCATACTAGACAAAATTCGAGAGAGAAAACTGGTGAGAACCACTAGTTTTAGACGAGGGAGGGGGTGTACCGTTTCGGTACATGCTTGACGTCCCATCATTGCATGGTCAAACCCTTTTCCCTCATCTCTTGCCGACGTTTCTTGTCGATGTGATGTGGGATGGCGGTGCAGTCTTGCACAGTTTCATCGTAGGGTTGCGTACCTAAAGACTCAACAGTTTTTCCAAATTGTACCACGTCGCCCAACAACCGAAGAGCATTCCGATCGTCAGCACCAGAGTGGGAAAGTCCATCTCTGGCAATGTCACTTTTGGGAGCGAAAACCTGTGTTCTTTCGTCCTCCCAGCCTGTTCTTGCAAGAATTGAATCCGTTTCAGTTTGTGATTCACTTCCTCGATTTCCTTGCTCGATGCTAAATTGTGGCACAGCATTTTCTGGTTTTGGATCTCCGACTCCACCCTCTCTAGCTTGTCCCAGATCGCTTTCTGGTTCATAAAAATCTGTTCCAAGTGGTCGGGTGTCAACATCCACAGCGCTTCGTTTGGTTGTGCCACCCTTGGTTGATTCAAAGATTTCAGCTCGTCGATTGATAATTTCGGCTCTGATTTTGAACTCAAGTTCCATCATCTCCTTACTATATTTCTCCTCGTGTAACTTGTTGCAACGGCTTTTCTTCCCCGTCGGAGTTGTGTAAACCAGATACTTGTGGGTGTCCTCCCACGACACCTTGTGACCAGTTTCCTCCATCAATTCCATGAAGTTCTGTTTGGTTTTCGCCCGCTTCATGCACCCATCGATGGTGTTCATCAGTTGCATTTTCCAACTCTCACCACGCAGTGCCGAGCGGTATTCGCCAGCCGACATGGGTCGCTTGCGACCGTCTTTCTTGGCACAAATGGTGAGTCCATACTCCATGCAAAGGTCATCCGATGCCTGTCGCAAATCGGGAATTGCTTGGGCGTTGAGGTGCAACTTCTTCCCAGTTTCGAAGCTGACCGAGTTGATGACAAAGTGACTGTGAATGTGATCACGGTCGACATGAGTGGCAACGAGCACCTCGAAGCCGTCATAAAATTCTGCGAGTTTCATCGCCACCTCGTGAGCAATCTCAGGTGTAATCTCCTCATCTGGCGAGAAAGATTGGGTGAAATGATAGAACATTTTGCCGTCTTGTTTGTTGTAAAGTTGCTTGGTCATCATGAAATCTTCGTGTGCAGTTTCGGCAAAACAGTTGAGACCACTCACCAATTTTCTGCCATCGTGACGTGTCTTTGCCTCTTGCACTGCGTAGTCAATTAAGATTTTCATGCTTGCTTTGGACTGAGATTTGTAGTTGATAAAGTTGACAGTCGCCAATTTCAATCCCCCTTTCGACTCAAAATTTCGCTGATGCTCTGGTTGACTTTTTGAAATTCCAATCGAGTTTCTTCGAGATTGACGGCTGAGATTTTCCC
>JAWXUK010000228.1:0-3171 GCA_044432785.1 Eubacteriales bacterium
TTGGCGATTCTGTAAAAATTCTGCAATTTCATTAGAGAATCTTGCTTTTTTCTTAGCCACCCTCAAACTTTGTCCTGCTGTTGGTTCCATCCATTTTTCTACAATTTTTTGAGAAAAACAGATTCCTTCCTCAGAATGTTCCGAACAAAGTTTATCAAGTGTACGAAGGTAGTAGAGATTATCGTCATCGTATTTATATCCTAGAGAACGTTTCATTCTTACAAATTCACAAAAATAGTCTGCAAGCGGACTAGAAAAATCAGTTATTGTCATAAATACTCCTATTCTGGTACAAAAGGAACTTCAAGTGCACAAGTTCGTAAACTACTTATATCAACTTTGGTGTAAATTCTGGTTGTATCAGTTTTTTGATGTCCTAGAATTTCAGAAATAATAGGCAATGGCGTATTATTTTCTAGCAGATTGGTAGCGAGACTATGTCTCAATGCGTGAAGTCCAGCCTTTCTCTGGGGTTTATTTGGTATTTTTGCTATTTCTCTATATTTTTTCATAATTGGATGCAATGCTGCAGGTGACAAAGGTGAGTATGGAGCACTGTGTTTTAAGAAGATGAAATTAGAATCAATATCAGGTCTTCCGTTCTTCAAATAATCCACAATGCACTCGCCCACTTGCTTTAGTAATGGTAAAACCTGTTGTTGACCACCCTTTTGCATCGTGAACCTAATTTCATTTTTTTGCCAATCGAAATGTTCGTATTTTAAATTGGCTATATCCCCACTTCTAATGCCTAGATTAGATGCCAAAACTAAAATCGCAAAATCTCGTTTTCCTATTGGATTGGCACGGTCAACAGCAGCTAAAATCTGAGATATCTCATCTTGTGAATAAACAGACGGCAAAATATCTGCTGGTTTATATCTTGATTTTGCTACAAAAATCGACAAATTTTCCTTTGATTGATTTGTTTTAAAGGAAAATAGAAGAAAATCTCGAATTCTTGACAAATGCGTGTTTCTAGTAGTAGAAACATAATCATTTAAGGTCGATGCGTAATCAGTGATATCAATTGCCATCACATTATTTAATGTGAAAATGTTTCTACTACACAAAAATTCTGTGAATTTTCTCAAAGGAAAAACAGCTTTTTTTAGCGATATTATTTTGATATCTCTCTTGGCATAGTTAGAAAGGTAGATTTCTATCTGTTCTTTGTATGCATCAGGTAGTGGTTGAGTTAATGGTCTTTTGTAACAGGATAATTCCACCCCTCGTTGGACTTCGTCAAGGGTTTTGATGGCACGATAAATTGTGGATTCTCGGGAATATATTGGTTTTTCTAACTTCAAAAAATCCACATTATAGTGTGTTTTAGCAAATTTAAGACCTAGTTCAAAGGTGTAATAGTCTACATTCTCTATTTTTGAGAAAAGTTTTAACTGATTCCAAGTGTGGTTGATGCGGGTGATTGTAGATTGTGCATATTTTTTCCTATGCAGATGTTCAGTGGAAATAGAAATTAATTCATCTAACGTCATTTTTAGCTCCTTCCTGATTCGATCCTATTATGTGCTGAGATTTTGGTTTTATGCACTGGTAATCTGTGATTTTTAACTTGATTTTAACATAATGACTGACTGTGCATAATGGGTGTTCGAAGAAGTCCTCCCCACCATCCGCAAACATGGTGCGTATGCCAGCGAAGAAACCCTCCTCAAAGTCGTCGAGGATCCCAATTCCTTCCTCGAACTTCTCAAAACCCTCATGGGTGAACAAGAAAAAAACAAAGCTCTCCAAAACGAACTTTTGCTCACGCAACCAAAGGCAGAATACTTCGATAAACTTGTAGAAAGCAATCTTTTGATGAATTTTCGCACCTCTGCAAAAGAAATTGGAGTCAAACAAAACACCTTCATCACGGTGCTAATTTCGAAAGGTTACCTTTTCCGAAAAGGTACTGGAACACTCTATCCCTACCAGAAATATGTAGATTGCGGATTGTTTCAGGTCAAAGAATTTTACCGAAACAAACACGCAGGAACCCAAACCCTCCTCACCCCCAAAGGACGAGATTTCTTTTTGAAACTCTTTTCGGAGCTCTCGGAAGATGAAACCGATGACGAACCTCGGATTATGTTCACAAGTTTTGATTTTTAAGAAAAATGCCTAGGGGGACGCAAAGGATCCCCCCTCCCTCGTCTAAAACTGGTGGTTCTCACCAGTTTTCTCTCTCGAATTTTGTCTAGTATGGTGATAGCTTTTCTGCACTAGATATGGTATAGTTGTGTCACGCAAAGCCCCAAAAACTTTTAGGAGGTCGTGTCACCATGACAACAAAAACCATGAAAAGAGTCACCATCGGACTCACAAGTGCCCTGCTACTTTACGGATTCACTCAAAGAAACATCACGGAAGAACAACCACAAAACCAAGTACCACCACTAAATGTAGTGTCGGTCGTAAAGCCAACTCTCCCACTCATCGAGGTGGATTTTGTGAACGAAGAACCCATCGAGAGAGTGCACGAGGACGGCGCAGTCGAGGAAAACTTCGAGCCAACTCCAACCATAGAACCACCCATCGAGCAAGCACCTGTCACCGAAATCGTGCCAGAAATTTCGTCCGAGGTCACCCCTCAACCACAACCAAACAACGAGCCACAGCCAACGCAAGCCCCCGAAGCAGAGCCAAGTGTCGAGCCAAATATCGAGTCAGATCCAACACCTGTCGCACCTCCACCGTCGACCTCCGTGCTGCACCCAAACGAGGATGCACCGAGCGATGACATGATCTGGGTTGCGGGCTTCGGATGGTTGCCAGTGGGTGAACCTGCCGTCACCATCGAGGCGGATTCCACAGGCGACATCAACAAAATGGTCGGGATCTTGTGAGGTGCTTCGATGAACAACAACACCATCATTTCAGACATCCACTACCACGCAGTGGAGGATAGGGGTGTGAAAAACTCCCTCCGAAAAGCGTTGGGGCTCAAGTCAATCAAGACCGTGGATGAGTTGAAACCTCTCCTCAATCACGAGGGCAACGTCCTCCTCGACAAACTTTTTGACCAATGGGGCGACATGGAAGTGGCAACGAGCGACGAACAATTCGAGCTAGGATTTCGGATCGGAGCAAAGCTGATGCTTGAAATTTTCGAGAAGGAAACCACTTAACGAACACAAAAATTGACATGGAAAGCGACACACCAGC
>JAWXUK010000229.1:0-3138 GCA_044432785.1 Eubacteriales bacterium
CTCGCTGACCGTGTTGTCTTAAAATCGGTCGAAGCTGAGGAAACCACCAAAGGTGGCATCATCCTCACTGCTGCTGCTAAAGAAAAACCTGAATTTGCTGAGGT
This sequence comes from Eubacteriales bacterium, assembly GCA_044432785.1. Taxonomy (GTDB): domain Bacteria; phylum Bacillota; class Clostridia; order Oscillospirales; family Oscillospiraceae; genus JAWXUK01. The sequence goes on from JAWXUK010000229.1 coordinate 105, forward strand.
GATCCAAGTGGGTCCTGGTGGACTTGTCGACGGCAAAGAAGTTGTCATGACCGTGAAAATCGGCGACAAAGTCATCGCAAGTAAATATGCAGGCACACCTGTCAAACTCGACGGCGAAGAGTATAGCATTGTTCGTCAAAGCGACATTCTCGCAATCGTAGAATAAGAATAAACGGAGGTTATCAAGAAATGGCTAAAATGATTTGTTACGGTGAGGAAGCTCGCCAAGCACTACAACGTGGTGTCGACCAACTCGCCGACACCGTCAAAATCACCATGGGACCTAAGGGTCGTAACGTGGTTCTCGACAAGAAATTCGGCGCACCCCTCATCACAAACGATGGTGTGACCATTGCAAAGGAAATCGAACTGGAAGATGCCTTTGAAAACATGGGGGCACAACTGGTCAAAGAGGTCTCCACACGCACAAACGACGTGGCTGGTGATGGTACCACCACTGCTACCCTACTGGCACAAGCAATGATCCACGAGGGACTCAAAAACCTCGCTGCTGGGGCAAACCCAATGGTCATGAAAAAAGGAATTGCAAAGGCAACCGAAATCGCTACCGAAGCAATCCTTGCCAATAGCCAAAAGGTCAACGGCACTGCTGATATCGCTCGTGTTGGCGCCATCTCCTCCGGAGATGACAACATCGGAACCTTGATTGCTGAGGCAATGGAGAAGGTCTCTAACGACGGCGTGATCACCGTGGAAGAATCCAAAACTGCAGACACCTATTCCGAAGTGGTGGAAGGCATGATGTTCGATCGTGGCTACATCACTCCTTATATGGTCACCGACACCGAGAAGATGGAGGCCATCATCGATGATGCCCTCGTCCTCATCACCGATAAGAAAATCAGCTCCATTCAAGAGCTCCTCCCCATCCTTGAGCAAGTGGTGCAAACCGGCAAAAAGTTGGTCATCATCGCTGAAGACCTCGAAGGGGATGCCCTCTCTACCTTGATTGTCAACCGTCTACGTGGTACCCTCAACGTGGTCTGTGTCAAGGCTCCTGGCTTTGGCGACCGTCGTAAAGAGATGCTCCAAGATATCGCCATCCTCACCGGTGGTACCGTCATCTCTTCCGACCTCGGTCTCGAGCTCAAAGAGATGGAGATGGATCAACTCGGTCAAGCACGTCAAATCAAAGTCACCAAAGAAAACACCATCATTGTGGACGGTGCTGGTAGCGGCGACGAGATCAAATCTCGTATCTCTCAAATCCGTACTGCAATCGACACCACAACCTCCGAGTACGACCGTGAGAAGCTACAAGAGCGTCTTGCAAAACTCTCTGGTGGTGTTGCCGTCATCAAAGTGGGTGCTCCTACCGAGGCCGAGATGAAAGAGAAGAAACTTCGTATCGAAGATGCGCTCAACGCAACCCGTGCTGCTGTGGAAGAAGGCATCGTTGCAGGTGGTGGTGTTGCTTATATCAACGCAATCGCTGCTGTTGAAAAGCTCATTGCTACCCTCGAAGGAGACGAGAAAACAGGGGCTCGCATCATTGCAGCCGCTCTCACAGCTCCTATGCAACAAATTGCCAAAAATGCTGGCATCGAAGGTGCCGTCGTGCTCTCCAAAGTGCTTGATTCTGGCAAAGTTGGCTACGGCTTCGACGCATACAAAGAGGATTACTGCGACATGGTGCCTAGTGGTATCGTAGATCCCACCAAGGTGACACGTTCTGCTCTCCAAAACGCTTCCTCCGTGGCTGCTATCCTACTCACAACTGAGTCCCTCGTGGCAGATAAGCCCGAGCCTGCAGCTCCAGCACCAGCCATGCCTGACATGGGTGGCATGTACTAAGATCAAATTTGTAATCGCCTGTGGATTGGTCATAAATCTACAGGCGATTTCTTTTATATCGAAAAAATCTAGCAAACACGCAAATCCAAAGGGCGAGCACCCCTGTGAAAAATTTTTACCCACGAATATGGCAAAAACCCTTGAAATTTTTCGAAAAGTGTGGCATGATAAGAGAGTAGAAAAAATATAGTTGAAAAGAGGGATTTTTTTGAGCGCAAAATATCGTATTGAGAAGAAATTAACACTGACCCCCGACATCACTCAAATCTGGGTGGATGCCCCATTTATCGCAAAAAAAGCACTTCCTGGTCAATTCATTATCCTCCGTGTGGACGAGCAAGGGGAACGTATCCCCCTCACCGTGAACGCCACAAAAGACAATCTTGTCTCGGTGGTCTACCAAAAGGTAGGGGCTGGTACCCTATCACTTGACACACTTAACCAAGGGGACTGCTTGGCTGATTTTGCAGGACCTCTGGGGGAACCAACCCACGTGAGTGGATACAAACGTGTCGCTGTTTTGGGAGGTGGCCTTGGCTGTGCCATCGCTCTACCTGTGGCACAAGGACTCAAGGATGCGGGCGCAAATGTCGACCTCATCTCTGGCTTCCGTACCAAAGATATCGTCATCTTAGAAGAAGAGATGAATAATGCGTGCGAGACCTTGCACCTCTGTACCGATGATGGTACTGCTGGTTATCACGGTTTTGTCACCAATAAATTGGAAGAACTCATCACATCCGGTGTGAAATACGATCAAATTTTCGCCATCGGACCATTGATGATGATGAAATTTACCTGTGTGCTCACCAAAAAATACGATCTTCCCACCATGGTCAGCATGAACCCCATTATGATTGATGGAACTAGTATGTGTGGTTGTTGCCGTGTCACCGTCGGTGGCGAGGTGAAATTTGCCTGCGTAGACGGCCCTGACTTCGATGGTCATGCTGTGGACTTCGACGAGTGTATCGCTCGTAATGCCACCTACAAAGAGATTGAGGCTCAACATAAAGAGGCGCAAATTTGTAACCTGACTGGAGGGACTTGCCATGCCTAATATGCAAACTACTAAAATGCCTATGCCCCACCAAGATGCGGGCGAGCGTAGCCGTAACTTCCTTGAAGTGGCTCTTGGATACTCTAACACCGATGCCATCACCGAAGCTGAACGTTGTATCCAATGTAAAAAACCAGACTGCGTACAAGGATGTCCTGT
>JAWXUK010000230.1:0-3134 GCA_044432785.1 Eubacteriales bacterium
GCGTGGGGCTGCGCAGGCGCACTCTATTAGTAAATCTACTGTACATAAAGATCTAATTGAACGCCTTCCACTTTTCAACCCTCCCCTCTACCGTGAAGTCAAGCAGGTACTCGACGAAAATAAGGCGCAACGCCACATTCGTGGAGGACTTGCCACTCGAAAAAAATACCAGAAGAATCAACCTGTTCACTGACAGGACATCAAAAAGGGATCACCGAAGAGGTGATCCCTTTTTTGCGTCAAAACATATCTTCCAAGAAAAAATAGGTGCCACCTCCCCACTTTTGAGAGAGATGGCACCCATATTCAATCAGAAAATCTCTTATGTCGATACTTTTTTATTGATCCACTCTTTACCTTCGACGATACGAGCCACGAGCATGGAAGCGATGGCATCGCCACTTGCATTAAGGCTAGTCGCGGCAGGATCGAAGAGGAAACCGAGGGTTGCGATGAGTGGGAATGCCTCGGGAGGGAAGCCGAACATGCTCACGATGATCATTTCGCCCACCAGACCACCACCAGGTGCACCGGATAGGACGAAGGCACTCAGGATTGCCACCACGATTGCCATTGTGTAGATCCCGACTCCGGTGAAAGGGGTATCAAAGACACCGAAGAGGAAGGCGATTTTCACGATGGAACTGAGCACCGACCCGTCCATGTGCATGGTACAACCCATTGGGGTCACGATGTCGCTCACGTCTTTGGGGACACCCATTTGGTCGCAAGCATTTTTGGTGACAGGGAGGGTTGCAGCAGAACTTTGGGTTGCAAAAGCTGTGATAGCTGGTGTTCCAATGTTCTTGAGCATCCGGTTGACCCCTTCTTTTCCACCTGCGAGATGCGCATAGATGGGGAAGAAAATCACCACATACAGGAAGCAAAGTGGGTAGTAGACAATCATAGCTCTTCCATAATCCCCCAAAAGTTGAGGACCAAATTCGCCGATGAGGTTTGCGAAGTAGGCACCTAAACCGAAAGGAGCAAGCATCATGATAACATCTACGAACTTCATGATCACTTGGTTTAGGTTGTTGAGCATTGCCCCCACAGGGCTATCATCCCCACCACAACTTGCCACGCAAAAACCGAAGATGATGGAAAAAATGATGAGGGGGAGCATATTGGATTTGCTAAGGAGAAGCGAGAAATCGTTGACGGTTAGCGCCCCAACGAAGAGTTCTGCAGCCGATTTTGTGGTGCCAATTTCGGTTGCCACCATTTCAATGTTTGTGCCTGCCGAGGGGCTAAATAAATTTACCCAGACAAGGACACAGACCGCCGCCACTGCACCTGTACCAAGAAAAACACTAACGGTACTTCCTAAAATTTTTCCCAGCCGTTTCATATTCACCATGTTACCCACTGCCGAGGAAATTGAGACAAAGACCAAGGGAACCACGATGGTGAAGAGAAGGTTTAGGAAAATATCACCGATGGGAGAAAGGGCTTGGCCGAATTCTGGGGAAATCATCCCAATTATCGAGCCGATTGCGATCCCACCTAGTAATAAGATGGGGGTTTTGTACTGTTGCCAGAAGGTTTTTTTGTCCATACTACTCATATCATTTTCCTACTTTCAAATATTTTTGGCGGCGATCTCTCGCCTTAGCCAACATGGGTTTTAGAGTGCATCCACGGCTTGTTTGAGTTGTGCCATCGCCTTTTCGAGCACGCTACGAGGACAGGCTGCGTTGAGTCGCATAAAGCCCTCGAGGCTACGTCCAAAGGAACAACCATCGTTGAGACCCAGTTTTGCCTTGAAAATCATAAAGTCATGGAGTTCCTCATTCGAGAGACCCAATTCACGACAGTCTAGCCACATTAAGTAGGTGGCATCAGGGGCAAAAGTCTTGATTTTTGGGATATTTGTCTTGCAATAATCCACCACATAATCGAAGTTTGCGCTAAGGTAAGGTAGCAGTTGGTCAAGCCACTCGTCCCCTTGTGTGAAGGCTGCCTCCATGGCTGTGAGTGAGAATGCGTTGTTGCGATGGATGTCCATGCAGTGCCAATAATGGTCATAAACCTCTTTGAGATGGGGATTTGGGAATACCACGGCGCTTGCCTGTAATCCTGCGAGATTGAATGTTTTTGTGCCAGAAATAGCAGTGATGATATTACTTGCTGTCTCAGCAGAGATGGTAGGGGCTGGAATGTGGGTTTTTCCGTGGAAAATTAGGTCGGAGTGGATTTCGTCGGCGAGCACCAAGACACGATATTTCAAGCAGAGATCCAACATTCTTTTCAGATCTTCCTTTGTCCACACAATACCAAGAGGGTTATGTGGGCTACAGAGGAGGAAGAGGTCGGAAATTTGAAGTTTCGCTTCAAAATCCTCCCAATCCATGACCCAATTTCCATTTTTGTCCTCTACAAAGGCATTTTCGATTGCCTTGCGATCCCATGCCTCGGTCATGTCGTAAAATTCGGAATAGACTGGGGTTTGGATTAAAACGTTTCCATGCTCAGGTGTGAAGAGCTTTACACAAGCAGAGATGGTCTGCACTACGCCAAGGCTCCAACTCATGAGAGAAGGATCAATCTCCCAGTTGTTACGGCGCTTTTGCCAGCCACAGATTGCCTTGAAGTAGCTATCGGGGCGAGCAGTATATCCCCAAAGCCCCTCCTGTGCACGCTCTGCGAGTGCATCAATGATGGGTTGTGCTGTTTTGAAGTCCATGTCAGCAATCCAGAGTGGGATGACCTCCTCACTTCCAAATTTTTTCATCAGTTCATCGTATTTTGCGGATCGGTTCGTGGAACGGTCGACCACTGTGTCAAATTGGTATTTCATTCTTTCATTTCCTTCCTTATTTAGTATGTGTATTATAGTATGCAAATACCATGCCAGTTTTTCAGTCGGATAGAATTTCTATTAAATTCAAGGATTCTACCAGTAATAGTCCTCCATACTCTCGCTAAATTGGTCATTCTTATGCATTATTTCATCATCTTTGACCATTTAACCAATAGTTTCGCCCCTCGGGAGTGAGTTGACTTCCCCCTCGCCCTCGACTCACACGAACAAGCCCCATCTCGGACATTTCTTTTAAAAGGTTTCTCACCTCTAGCTGCGAGAGGGGAAGATAGACCTCGTAAGCTGCTTGAATGATGGTATCTCGGCCAAT
>JAWXUK010000231.1:0-3129 GCA_044432785.1 Eubacteriales bacterium
CGGGTGATCTCGAACTGTGGGGAAATGGCAGGACAGACCGTTTTTCATCTGCACTTTCATGTGCTATCCGGGGGCGAGTTGGGCTGGACTCCCGGGTAACTTCACAACCTTTGATTGTGAAAAATTCGTGAAATCTATTAAGTTATCTAAAATTTAGTCGATAATAATGTGGGTATGAAATACTCATATCATGACGTTGAAAGGAGATCAATCATGGATATTGCAGCAATGAGCACCGCAATTAGCAACACCGAAGTGCAACAATCTTTTTCTATCGGACTTGCTAAAAAGGTCATGGACAGCACCGAACAAAATGCTGTCGCACTCCTCGAAGGAATGATGGAGGCAACCCCAGCACCTTCTCAGTACAACTTCGATACCTACGCTTAAATTTGTATCAACAAAAAAAGACACCAAAATACCACTGAGTTTCGGTGGGTTTTGGTGTTTTTTCGTCTTAAAACGTATATTATACCATCCTTTTGCAACACTAATCCAAAGGGAAACTTTGAGAGGTACTACCATGAACACAGATCAATATATTCGCAGCAGAATGCTGTTAGGCGATAACACTTTACAGCAGATTCACAACAGCAAGATCGCCCTCTTTGGAGTGGGGGGTGTGGGGGGACATTGCGCCGATGCCCTCGCCCGTGCCGGGGTTGGAGAGATCCATCTCTTTGACAATGACACCATTGCGCTCTCCAATCTCAATCGTCAACTGGTGGCCCTCCATTCCACCATTGGACGGCTCAAGGTGGATGTCATGAAGGAGCGAATTTTGGATATCAATCCACAATGCAAGGTGGTTGCCACTCCCCTCTTCTACACGCCGAAAAGTGCCCACCAAGTGGATCTATCCCATTTTGACTATGTGATTGACTGCATTGACACCGTGACAGCTAAAATTGAACTGGTGGTGAAATGCACCGAGGGAGGGATTCCATTGATCTCCTCCATGGGCTCGGCAAATAAATTTGACCCCTCGGCATTTGTGGTGACCGATATTTCCAAGACCGAGGGGTGTCCCTTGGCTCGGGTGATGCGAAAAGAGCTTCGAGATCGTGGAATTCTCCGTCTAAAGGTGGTATTTTCGAACGAAACAGCAAAAAAACCGCTCCCATCCTTTGTAGATGAGAGCGTAAAACGTCAAACACCGGGGTCGCTCCCCTTTGTCCCTGCAACGGCAGGTCTTTTGCTAGCGAGCGCTGTGGTGCGTGATTTGGGTGGATACTGACTAATCGGTGTCCCCCTGTTCCAGTTCGGCAACCATTTTGGCGTCCTCTTTGGAGGAGAGATCCAATTTTTCGTAGAGATCGGGGCGACGTTCTTTGGTGCGAAGAATGGATTGTTTGCGTCTCCATCGTTCCACTTTTTGGTGGTTTCCTGAGAGTAAAATAGGAGGGACAGAGCGATCTTGCCATGTTTCGGGGCGAGAATATTGGGGTCCTTCGAGCAAACCGTCCCAATGGCTCTCGTTTTCGTAGCATTCTGGGGAGGAGAGGACGTGAGGGACCAATCGGCACACTGCATCTGCCACCACCATGGCTGGCAGTTCCCCCCCTGTGAGGACGAAATCTCCGATGGAGATCTCTTCGTCCACATAACCGTCGATGAAGCGCTGATCTATCCCCTCATAATGACCACAAACCATGATGATTTGGGTGTGCTCCTCCTTGAGGCGAATGGCATCTGATTGGACGAATGTTCTTCCTGTAGGGGTGAAATAGATGGTGTGGAGTTTTTCAACCCCTGCTTGATCACAGATGTGTTTCCAACAGTTGTAAAGGGGATCTGCCTGCATGACAGCCCCCTTACCACCACCATAGGGGTAGTTATCCACTTGCTTTTGTTTGTTTTTGGTGTAGTCTCGAATTTGGTGGCAGTTGATCCGAATGTGTCCTCGCTCTTGGGCTCTGCCCAGAATGGATTCGCACAGCATATCCCCCACCACATCGGGAAATAAGGTCATAATATCAATTTGGTACACAGGCATTTCTCCTTTTGTGCCATTATACCTGATTTTCTTGCAATTTGCAAGGGTTTCTTTTGCTTAGCTTGTGGGAGAATCCTTTTCTAGACATGGTTTGCCATTGGAATCGAAGCAAAAGGCGATGTAGGACTCCCCCTCCCTCTCGAATGTGTTGCCAAGGCAGAGCAGTGGCGTAAGGGTGAATTCCTCCTCACATCGAATGGGGACGGCAAGGGAAAACCCTTTACGGCGTTTTCGGTAGAGGACTGGCGAGATCTTCTCGAAACCCTCTCCGAGTGTCCTCCCCGCCACAAGCTCTGCAGGATTATGGCAAAATCTCCAATCCTGTGGGGGTGGTTCGGTAGGATCGGTTGGCTCGCACTCGAGTGGAGATCTCTCCTCTTCGATTGTGGGGCTCTCCTCGAATCTGGGTTGTGGTTCGGGGGATCTCTCCTCGTGGCAGATGTTCTCGTGAGAGGATCGTGGAGGAAATTCTTTGATGAAGGTGCGAAATGGGAGGGGTTCTGGCTCTTTCGGGGGTGGCTCCCTTTGGGGTTGTTCTCCAAAGACGAAAAAGCACTGGCACTCCCCTCCTGTGATGGGGAAACAGGACCATCTCTCGAGGGTGGTGCGTGGGATCATGCGTGCAAGACGAATCATCTCTCCCTCTGGGGTGAGGGTTCCCAGTGCTTGTGACCCTGTGAGTCCATGTACCACGGCTCGGTAAAGTCCCTTGCCATCGTTGGGACGGATTGCTTCGATATAGTAATATGCCCCTTGATCCTTGATGGAGAGGGACCCTCCCCCCTCTAATGCGAAAATTTTATTCATGTCGTGTCCTCCTTTTTGCCAGTCTATGCCTTGTCCCTTGAAAATATGCACTTGACAAAAGAGAGAATTTATCGTAAAATAGAGGTATTATGTTGATCCTCTAACCATGATGGGTTAGGGGATTTGTTACCTATTCAGATTGGAGTGCTTTCCCATGAAACAAACTCATAGCAAGTATATTCCCTTTACACCTCAGCCACTATCCAACCGTAGTTGGCCAAACAAGCAACTCACCTCTGCCCCTATCTGGTGCTCGGTGGATCTGCGTGACGGCAATCAGGCTTTGGTGGACCCCATGAATCTAAAGGAAAAGCTGGAGTATTTTC
>JAWXUK010000232.1:0-3127 GCA_044432785.1 Eubacteriales bacterium
AGGGGGCGATCACGCAGGTGATCCCACAAGATTTGATAGCGAGAGGGGCGTGCTCTCGACTGGATCCACAGCCGAAGTTTGCTCCTGCGACGATGATATCTCCTGCTTCTACAGTGCTTACGAAATTAGCATCGATGTCCTCCATACAATGGGAGGCGAGGGAGGCTGGGTCGGGTGCGTTTAAATGTCGAGCTGGGATAATGACATCGGTATCGACGTTTGCGCCATATTTGTAAATTTTCATATAAAGTGATTCTCCTTTACAGTTTGCGTGGATCGGCAAGGCAACCTGCGATGGCGGTTGCTGCTGCGACAGAGGGGCTTGCGAGGATGACTTCGGAGTCGACGTGTCCCATTCTGCCGACGAAATTACGGTTTGTGGTGGCGACGGTGCGCTCCCCTTCTGCCATGACACCCATGTGGCCACCTAAGCAAGGTCCACAGGTTGGGGTGGAGACTGCAGCGCCTGCGTCGATGAAGATCTCGAAGAGTCCCTCTTGCATGGACTGCTTATAGACCTCTTGCGTGGCTGGGATTACCACACAACGCAGATTTTTAGAGACCTTTTTGCCTTTTAGGAGGGCTGCTGCGATCCTCATATCTTGGATTCTGCCGTTTGTACACGAGCCGATGATGACCTGATCCACCGATAGACCTTCCACCTCGTTGATGGTTTTGGTGTTGGATGGGAGGTGTGGCATGGCGACGGTGGGGGTGAGTTTGTTTAGGTCGATGAGCACCTCTTGAGCGTAGACTGCGTCGGGGTCGGGCTCAAATGCCTCGCAAGTGCGAGAGACTCGGTGGCTGATGTATGCCATGGTGGTATCATCCACTGGGAAGATGCCGTTTTTAGCTCCGGCTTCGATTGCCATGTTGGAGATGGTGAAGCGATCGTCCATGGTGAGGCTTGCAACCCCCTCCCCTGCAAATTCAAGGGATTGATAGAGGGCGCCGTCCACACCAATTTCGCCGATGAGGTGCAAAATAACATCTTTGCCACTGACGTGGGGTTGGAGGGTGCCGGTTAGACTGACCTTGATGGCAGAGGGTACCTTGAACCAGAGCACTCCTGTTGCCATGCCGGCTGCCATGTCGGTGGAGCCTACTCCTGTGGAGAATGCGCCTAGCGCGCCGTAAGTACAGGTGTGGGAGTCGGCACCGATGATGACCTCACCTGGAGCTGCGAGACCTTTTTCTGGGATGAGTGCGTGTTCCACACCCATGTCTCCAACGTCGAAAAAGTTTGTGATCTCGTGCTTGTGGGCGAAGGTGCGTGCCTGTTTGCAGAGTTGAGCGGATTTGATGTCCTTACATGGGGTGTAGTGGTCGAGGACGATGGCGATTTTTTCTTTATCAAAGACCTTGGTGAAGCCTGCTTTTTCAAATTCTGTGATTGCCACAGGGGTTGTGATGTCGTTTCCGAGGACTAAATCGAGTTTCGCTTCGATGAGTTGCCCCACTTCGACGGATGGGAGTCCTGCAGCTTTTGCAAGGATTTTTTGGGTCATTGTCATGCTTGTGTGTTCCTCCTAAAAATAATCTTACTTTATTATGGCACAAGCCTTGCCAAAAGAATGCAACGTATGATACAATTATAGGAAGAGGTGATTTTTTATGATAGGGACCAATTATTTAGAATTTGGATTTCCGTCGGAATTGTGGCTCCCTTTTGCCACAAATCGACCTGTTGTGCGCTGTGGAACCGGTCATTTGATCTATATTCAAGAGACAGATGCCCATTGTTTTTATTATTTGAAGGCTGGCAAGGTAAAAAGCTTTATACAGTCGGAGGATGGGGACGAACGTGTGCTACACATTTATAATAAAGGGGCGATTTTTGGAGAGGCTTCTTTTTTTGACGAGCTTCCTAGAGTGTCGAGTGCTATGGCGTTAGAGCCCTGTGAAGTGGTTTCCATTGACAGAGAACTGGTGGCGCAAGAGTTTGCGAGGGATCCTAATCTTGCCATTGCGATGCTCAAATATCTCTCTCGGACGGTGAGACTGCTCTCGAATCAAGTGGATGATATGGCTTTTCGTCCTGCGCCTCAACGGGTGGCACGGTATTTACTGACCCGTTTGCGTGAGGATGGCACAGTGGGAGATACCCAAGATGAAATTGCGGCTGCTATTTCGTCAAGTCGAGTGACCGTGAGTCGGATTTTATCGAAATTTATGAAGGACGGCTGGTTAGAGACAGGTTATGGGAAGATTGTGGTCAAAGATCGGGGGAAATTGGAGCAATTTGGGCAGACATTATAGGTCTCCCCTATTTTGTGTGACTATTTTCTGGTATCGTATAGAGGAAGAAATGCAAAGTCCTCCCCTTTTGGGGAGGACTTTGCATATTTACAGCAAAAAAACGGGTATTTCCTCGTTTAAGAGGAAATACCCGAAACATTTGATTAAGCTTTGCCGTTACAACCCAAGACGTTTGTGATTTTGTGTTCCACAATCTTTTTGATGTTGGCACGGGCTGGGGAGAGGTATTGACGTGGGTCGAAGTGTGCTGGGTTTTGGTTGAAGTATTCACGGATGGTGCCTGTGAGGGCGAGACGAAGGTCGGAGTCGATGTTGATTTTACAGACGGCGAGGGATGCTGCTTGACGGAGCATATCCTCGGGAATGCCGATTGCATCGGGCATTGCGCCACCGTTATCGTTGACCATTTTGACGAATTCTGGCACCACGGAAGAGGCTCCGTGGAGGACGATTGGGAATTCTGGAAGACGTTTTGCCACTTCTTCGAGGATGTCGAAGCGAAGTTGTGGGTTTTGTCCTGGTTTGAATTTGAAGGCACCATGGCTTGTCCCGATTGCGATAGCAAGGGAGTCGACACCTGTTTTGGTGACAAATTCTTCCACTTCTTCAGGGCGAGTGTAGGATGCATCTTCGGCAGAGACGTTAACGTCATCTTCCACACCTGCGAGACGTCCGAGTTCGCCTTCGACGGTGACACCTTTGTCGTGTGCGTATTCCACCACTTTTTTGGTGAGTGCGATGTTTTCTTCAAAACTGTGGTGGCTACCGTCGATCATGACAGAGGTGAATCCACCGTCGATACAGCTTTTACAGAGTTCGAAGGAGTCGCCGTGGTCGAGGTGCAAGCAGCTGGGGAGACCGGTCTCCT
>JAWXUK010000233.1:0-3093 GCA_044432785.1 Eubacteriales bacterium
GTTGTGGATGATACTGCCGCATCGGATGCTACAATGGAACAGCCCCAATCACCAAATTATCCAAGTCAACCATCCAGACCCTACTGGTGGGACTACGACGATGACGCATCCTATGAATATGCCCTCGCCGAGTACGACATTCAATATGCTGCTTACGAAGCAGAATATAACGCCATGCGTGACCAATATAATGCCGATTATGAAGTTTTCCAACAAAAACGTCTTCGTGACAGCCTAAGAGAGCAACTCGACTCCTACTCGATGGAGCAGACCGAATACACCCTCTACTACTACGATGGTACCTCGGAAACCAACGTCTCTAGCGACCTTTCCAGTGGCTCGGGTACCTTTGCCGCCAATGCTGCCGTGGGTGTTGTCAAGCTCTACAGCCAATCTGATGTCGCAAAGGTCAACCTCGGAGATATCACTTCTGCCGGTGAAGTGAGAGAAGCGGTCAACGAAGCACTCTACAACAGCACTGAACTCCACGTCATCGTGGAAGATACCCTCTCTGAAATCGAGCAAGAAGAGGCAAGCAAATTACGGATTTCTGGCGACGGCGCAACCATCTACTACATCGATGATCTCATCAATGATGGCGATATGGGGGAACTCTATCAAGTCACCATCTCCAAAGGGGTTGTGAGCGACCCTTCGGTCTACGACTATGACGTGAGCACCTATGGCGAACTTGCATTCCTCGACGACGACACCTTCCTCTACTTCAAAGATGTCGACAGCAGCGAGAACAAAGGGGATCTCTACGTCAATAAAAACGAAGTGGATTACGATGTCTACCTCTGGGGTGCCCTCAATGGAAAGTCAGGTCTGTACTACTACACCGACTGGAATAGTAGCCGTTATTACGGTACTTTGAAGGTCTACAACGGAAAAGAGAGCACCAAAATCGCAGACGACGTCGCCGATTATGACGAAACAGCAGATGGTGGGATCCGTTACATCAACGACTACAGCACAAACTCCTATCAAGGCAGTCTCTACCTCTATGAAAAAGGTAAATCCAACAAAGTTGACGACGACGTCACAGCTCTCGTCACCCCAAGCACAAGTAGAATCAAAGGAGGAAGCAGTTATGGCTGGTGATACTCTAAGCAAATTGAAGTCCTCTCTCAATCGTAGTGTGACAACAATTAGCATGAAAACATCATCCTCTCTTGAAAAAGCAAAGATTAAAACCCATATCGAGTCCATCACTACTGAGATCGAGGAACTTGTGATGTCGGTAGGGGAGTCAGCCTACGAGGCGTGGGAAAAAGACACCCATGACTTCTCCGTCCTAAACGAAAAGTTCGAATCCATCAAGCAGAAACTCGAAGCAAAGGAACAACTCGAGATTCAATTTGAATCCATCGACGATCGTGACAAAGAAATTCTAGGTAACAACGAAAAAACAGCAGAGGCAGGAACCACCTGCTCTAGTTGTGGTGAGACCTATGAAGTTGCAGTTAAGTTCTGCAAAAAATGTGGTAATAGTCTAAGTTAAAGACAAAGGCTCTATCCTCCTCGAAAGAGGGAGATAGAGCCTTTTTTCTAAAACACGAAATCCCCTGACACAATGTGTCGGGGGATTTGCTCGCTACAAAAGTTTATCCTGTCCTTCCCAAAAGGGGAGGACAGGATAAAAGAGAGGGGTTATTTATGACAAGAACAATCTGATTTCTCTCCGGGTTGACAGGAACTGCAACCGACACAGCGATTACCAGCTTTGAGTTGTTTGCGCACATACCCAAATGCCGACCCTAAAATCACGAGGATAATACCACCAACTAAAATATCCATGGTATTACACAGCTGTTTTGCTATCAGCGCCGAGTGCGTAGTTGGCAGCAACATTGCTTTGACCTTTTTTAGCCAAGTAGACCAAATAACCAATCATAGCAGCCACAACAACGAGTCCGCCCACGAAACCTTGACCAAGAGCCCCTTCAGTGAAGAGGGAGCCGAGTTGATAGACAAAGAATGCCACGATATAGCCGGTTCCAAATTGAAGACCGATACCACCCCACAACCATTTTGCGTCACGCATCTCGGAGTTCATAGCGCCGATTGCAGCAAAGCAAGGAGGGGTAAAGAGGTTAAACATCAGGTAGGCAAGTGCAGCAGCAGAGGAGAGTCCCATGACACCAGCCACTTCGGTAGCGCCTTCGATGAGCTCAAGCTCGTCAGCGTCGATGAAATTGGTGATACCGTAAACCACAGCCAAAGTACCAACCACGTTTTCCTTTGCGATAAAGCCAGTGATAGCAGCAGCGGCAAGTTGCCATGTGCCAAAACCAAGGGGGATGAAGAGGAGTGCAAATGGGCTAGCAATGGAGGCAAGGATAGAGGTATTCTCCATGCCCTCTTCCACTTCTTGCAGACTGAGGTTGAAGGTTTGCATGATGTGAACTGCAGCATTACAAAGAAGGATAATGGTACCAGCTTTGATGATGAAGTCCTTTGCACGATCGAGCATAGAGAGGCAAGCACGACCAAGGCTAGGTGCTTTATACTCAGGGAGCTCGATGATGAAGAAGGATTTACGGTTTTTGTGACCTGTGATCATTTGAATGAGGAATGCACCTAAAATGATGATAGC
The DNA here is from genome assembly GCA_044432785.1 of Eubacteriales bacterium. Classification (GTDB taxonomy): domain Bacteria; phylum Bacillota; class Clostridia; order Oscillospirales; family Oscillospiraceae; genus JAWXUK01. The sequence goes on from JAWXUK010000233.1 coordinate 2,600, forward strand.
GATACCACTAAAATACATCAAGGTAGAAACCCAAGCAGCATCCTCGAAGAAGACACCAGCGAAGAGTGCGATGACAGGGATCTTAGCCCCACAAGGCATGAATGGGGTGAGCATAGCAGTGGTGCGACGCTCTCTCTCGTTACGAATGGTACGAGAAGCCATAACAGCAGGGATGGCACAACCAGTACCAATGACCATAGGAATGACGGATTTACCAGTGAGTCCCACTTTTTTCAAGATGGGATCCATCACGACAGCAACACGTGCCATATAACCACAGTCCTCGAGGAGTGCGATGAGGAAGTACATGACCATGACCAGAGGGAGGAAGCCCACAACAGCACCCACACCACCGATGATACCATCCACCAATAGGGAAGCGAGGAAGGGAGAGACCCCATCGAGAGAATCGGCTACGGTCTCCATAAAGCCTTCAATCATACCCACAAGGAAGTCGGCAATGATAGGACCTACCAAGGATTGCGAGAGGTAGA
>JAWXUK010000234.1:0-3062 GCA_044432785.1 Eubacteriales bacterium
TGGAGTCTCTTCGGGGTCGGGGTCGGACACCTTATCCTCGTCCACCTCTTCCTCGATTTCGGACTGCACCACCCCAGTTTCAGGGGGGTTCCACGCAAAGGACGGGGTGGTTTCTATGGTTGGGAGGGACAAAATCCCTCTGCCAAAGCAGAAACCAAGTCCTCCACCCAAAATTATCATCACCACGCACAAAAAGAGGTAGCATTTCCCAAGCAGAGATTTCTTTTTGGGTGTTTGGGGGGAGTTTTCTGGGTCGGAAGCTGTGTTCTCCCTCTGTTTTTTGGAAGGTTTAGATTTTTTAGTTTTCTTAGACTTTTTGGACTTTTTGGTGGACCCTTGCAAAGATGCGCCACATTTGGTGCAAAAATTTTCTTGTTCCGGCATTTCGTGGTTACAATTGGGACAATTCATCTCAATCCCCCTTCTTTTTATGCCACTGGGGCAGTGTTCGAGAGCGTGTTGATGGGATAGATGGCGCCATTATTGTCGATCTGGAAGACCGTCCAATAGGTACCAATTTGGTCGGCAGGGACGTGGAATTCCCCAATTTGCTGGCTACCTTGGAAGACCCTCACCACTGCAGAGGAGTAGCTGAGCCCTGTGGAGGCAGAGGAACTTCTGTTGCTATAATCGTGTACTGCATAGGTATATTTTCCGAAAACATTTTCGGTAATGGTGACGGTTTCAGGCCCATATTGCGAGGTATCGTCCACATCGAGGTTTGCCATGGGAACCTGTTGGTAGATGTAATTTTTATTCCGATAACTGATGTTGAAGGAACTGCCATCTGGGGTGCGTCCTATGAGGTAGGAGTCGAGGTCTTGTGGCGAAGCCCCCCAAGTGAGTACGATGCGAATGTCGTTCCCTTCGAGCATGGGGGTGATGGTAAAGTCGAAATCCTGCACCGTTTGAGAGGAGAGCACCATGATATTGGTGTACCCTGTGACATAGCCATCAAGGGACCCTTCCACGGTGTAATATCCTACGGGAAGATCGGTGAAGGAATAGGCGCCGTTGCTTGTGGTGGTGCTCTCGATGGGGAGGGTCTCCCCTGAGGTGTTATTCCACGAGGTGCGCAGTCGAAGGCTAGCACCTGAAACCCCCTGACCTGTGAGGGCGTTTGTCAGTCTACCACCTGCCGAACCGTTGCCCTGTTCGGCACTATCGAGGAGGAGGAGATGCTCGGTGTATTTGATCTCGCCATCGCCGATGCTTTGGGAGGTGGTTAGGTTGTGATAGCCGTTTGCCTCGATCACAAGGCGATAGTCTCCCCCTCCGATGAGGAAAGAGAATTTACCGTCGGAATCGGCTGCTTGGGTGGAGAGAGGGGTGTCGCCTGTGGCTGAATATAGGGTGATCTTGGCTCCCTCGAGGGCTCGGGCTGCTTGGTTTTCGGGATCATAAGCCGAGACCTTGCCTTCGAGAATACTGCCCTCCACCAACACTCGGAACATGGTGGTATAGACCTTCTGACCCTCGTGGAGGTAGGACGCCGTGACATATCCAGTTGCCGATTGATCCTCGGGAAGGGTGATCATGCCATCGGTCACGGTGAGGGTCTCCCCTGTGGTGGTGAAGAATTTGAGCTCGTCGGCAGAGAGGAATTTGGTCTGGTGCAGCCCTGCCTTGACGTCGTAATATTCCAGCATGATTTCAGGTGCTTCAAAGGTTTTATCGGTGGCAGAAATGGTGTTTGCCGAGGTCGAGATACCAGTGACGATCTCGGTGGTGCCAAGGATCATGTCAGTGAAGGGGAATTGAACCTCGATCAGGTCGTAGGAGCACGCTATCTTCTCGACCAGCAAATTCACATAGGACTTGACACTGGCAGAGAAATAGGCCCCTGGCTCGAAATAACTGTAGGCGAATTTCGCGTCGCTGTCCTTATCTGAGGTGTATAGGGGAATGGTGGCATAGACCTCGCTATACAGCCCTACTTGAGGGTCGAACATGAGATAGAAACAACTTTTCGAGCCCACGATGGCCCCAATCTCGATCTTTGCCCCTCCCTTCATCTCGATTTTTCCCTTGAAGTTGAGCGCTATTTCGCCGAAATCTTGATATTTGTTGCTATAGGGAGAAAATCCGTTGGAATCATAGCGCAAACCGACGGTAAATACCGTGGCAATCTCCTGCCCTAGCGATAGGGAAGCAGTCACCTGAAATTCGGTGAACATGAAGATTTCTGCCTCAACCAAGACCCCTGTGGTAATGGGTATGGTCCAGTCGAATAGCTTGATCTCGCCATTCGAGATATCTTCGGTGAGTTTGTTTAGCTGTGTGGTGATCTCCTTCATGGCATCTTGGTATTGCTTGTTCATGTGATAGGCATCGTAACTCGCATAGGTGTCTTTGTCGGGGAAGAGGTGGTCGAGTGCCGTATTACCCTCGTCCTTGTGGACGATGATGTCGAATTTGATCTCCCACGAGAAGGTGGAGTGAGCTGTGCCACTCACATCCCATCGTGTGAATTTTTGGATGTCCACATTGGTCGAGAGTTGGATGCTAGTCTTCAATGTGAGGGTGATTTCATGATTTTTGAGCTTTTCCATCCCAAAAAGTCCGGTCTCCCCTGGGGATAGGGTGATGATAAGCTCGATATCCACGGAACGATTGGCGAGATCGGGGTCGATCTTGGTTTTGATGGCTGCTTTGTTGGGGGTATCGGCAGCATAGGCAGTCTGGATCAGTCCCTCAAAAAAGCTGCTGTTTTTCAGATTTTGGATGATCTCGACCTCTAAATCGGGGTTTGTCACGATGTCATTTGGGTCGAAGAAGTAAGTACCATAGATATCGATTTCATCAAAGATTTCATCCACGGCAGGGATCTCCACCTCTGCCATGCCCTCTTCGAGGAGCTCCACCACACGGTAGGCGGCCATCTCCCCCTCGCTTGTGGTACCAAGCAGAATATCCCCCTCGTTCATCTCGAAAAAGGGGATTTGGATGAGGTTGTCCTCCCGTTCATAGATGGGGTCGTGAACCTCAACCACTTCAGGGGCATAGACAACCTTTTCGATTACCTCACGCTCAACGGTAAACTGGAGGGCATCCCCAGCTCG
>JAWXUK010000235.1:0-3047 GCA_044432785.1 Eubacteriales bacterium
CTATGCCTCAGCTTATTACGACCCCACCAAAAACGATGCCACCTACTATGTGGGTCGGCAGGTTGGTTTCGCAGGACTTGGTCTGGTGGCGATGTATGTGGTCTCCACCCTCAATTATCAGTGGTTTCGAGCCCTATCTCTTCCGGCTGTGGTGGTTTCAGTGATTCTGCTACTCCTCGTGCTCGTGATGGGGTATGGTGATTCTCAGGTGGGGGCGCAACGGTGGATCGAAATTGGACCCATTAGCTTCCAACCTTCGGAGATTGCAAAGGTGGCGGTCATCCTCTATTTTGCGACAAGGCTCTCCAAACGGGATAGCGAACCCATGCGACGATTTAGCAAACGCAGTGGAGTGGGGCGCACCCTGAATGTTATGGAAAAGATCGGGTTTTTAGAGTTACTACCCTATGGATTGGTGCTCTTAGCAGTGCTTATCCCTGTGCTACTGCAACCACATATGTCAGGAACCATCCTCATCTTGGTGGGAGCAGCAGCAGTCCTCTTTGCAGCAGGGGTTCATCTGGGCTGGTTTATCTTTGGTGGTGGCGCAGTGGTGACTTTGCTCTGGGCAGTGATCAACCTCACAAACTATCAATCGGCTCGTATCACCATCTGGAAAGACCCCTGGAGCGATCCCACCGATGGTGGTTTTCAAATCATTCAGTCCCTCTATGCCATTGGTTCTGGTGGACTGCTTGGATTGGGGCTTGGACAGAGCCGACAAAAATACCTCTACGTTCCTGAGCCGGAAAATGATTTCATTTTCCCTATCGCAGTGGAAGAACTTGGATTTATCGGTGGGGCACTGATCATTATCCTCTTCATGCTCCTCATTTTGCGAGGCTATTGGCTTGCACTTCATGCACGAGATCGCTTTGGCGCACTCACCATTGTGGGGATCATCACGTTGCTTGCAGCCCAAGTCTTTCTCAATATCGGGGTGGTTACCAATACCATCCCAACCACAGGAATCTCGCTTCCGTTCTTTAGCTACGGCGGAACGGCGTTGATCATACAACTGGTTCAAATGGGAATCATACTTAGTATTTCACGGCAAATCCCAGCATCAAAGCAAGATTAACAAAAGTTAAACCGAAAGGAGGCACAACCATGAATATTATCTTCACATGCGGAGGGACAGCAGGACATGTCAATCCAGCAGTGGGGCTTGCGCATCTTTTCACCAAATACCAACCCGACTGCAATATACTTTTCGTGGGTGCCAAACGTGGTATGGAAACCAAGCTCGTCCCCAAGGAGGGATTTGACATTCGTACGGTGGATATTACAAATCTCCGTCGTTCTGCCGCCCCAAAAGATGTGGTGCACAACATCAAAACGGTGGGAAATGTCTATCGCTCTCGAGGGCAAGCACGCAAAATCATTGACGACTTTTCCCCAGATTTGGTGGTGGGAACAGGGGGATATGCCTCTTACCCCTTAGTGGCTTTGGCTGCGAAAAAGGGGATCCCCACAGCAGTACACGAGTCCAATGCCGTCCCAGGGATCACCACAAAATCTTTGGCAAAACTGGTGGATTGCGTCATGGTAGGATTTGAAGAGAGTGTGCGCTACTACCCCTCGGCAAAGAGGGTCGAGGTCACAGGTACCCCTGTGCGCCGAGACTTTTTCAAATACACCCGAGAAGAGGCACGAGAACTGCTCGGTATGAACGATAATCGTCCGTTACTCCTCTCGTATTGGGGGTCACTCGGAGCCAGTAAAATGAACAAGCTCATGGTGGAGACCATGGCGAAGGAATGCTATGAAGGGGCACCCTTTCGGCATATCCACGGCGCAGGGCGAGACTATCGCTCGATGCGAGGAGTGCTAGCGCAAAAGGACATCAAACTAGGCCAAAATGGCATCGAACTGCGAGAATATATCTACGATATGCCACTTGTCATGGCGGCAGCAGATTTGGTACTCTGCCGAGCAGGAGCCTCTACCATCGCAGAGCTCACAGCACTGCAAAAACCAGCCATTTTAGTGCCATCTCCCAATGTCACGGCAAACCATCAAGAAAAAAATGCTCGACTGCTCTCGGATCAGGGGGCAGCAATCTTACTCAAAGAGGATTTCTGTACCAGCGCAAACCTCTACCAAACCACAGAAACACTGCTCCGTCAACTGCAAAAGCAAGAGGAAATGAGGGAAGCACTAGGATTGCTACAGCAAAAAAACAGTGCCGAGACCATTTACCAAACCCTACTAAGCCTTATGGGATAGAAACCAAAAAGCGAAATTCTGCATAAGATAGCCTAAACACAAATTAGGAGGCTATTTTATGAGTTTTTATCGCATAGATGGAGGACATCGCCTAACGGGAGAGTTAATGGTACACGGGGCAAAAAACAGTGTACTCCCCATTTTAGCGTCAACCTTGCTCGCATCGGGGGAGAGCGTGATCCACAACTGTCCTAAGCTCTCGGACGTGGAGGCAACCCTCGCAATTTTAAGGGAGCTCGGTTGCAGAGTTACCCGACAAGAGAGCACGGTGACGGTGGATGCTACGACGCTCACCACGAGCGAAATTTCCTGCGAACTCATGCAAGAGATGCGCTCCTCGGTCCTCTTTCTTGGGGCACTGATCTCACGGATAGGGGAGGCGACGGTCTGCGCCCCCGGGGGTTGCAAACTCGGTCCTCGTCCCATCGACCTTCATCTCTCGGCACTCTCGCAAATGGGGGTGACCATCGACGAGAGGGGAGAGAGCCTTGCGTGCACGAGGGGGACTCGTACTCATTCCACCACCATCTCGCTTCCGTTTCCAAGCGTAGGTGCCACTGAAAATATTCTGCTCGCTGCCTGTGGATGCAAAGGAGAGACCATCCTCATCGGCGCAGCGCAAGAGCCCGAAATCGTGGATTTGCAAAATTGCTTATGCTCGATGGGCGCCACCATTTCAGGGGCAGGTACCAATAAAATAACCATCCAAGGAGGGCGAGCCCTCTCCCCCACAGAATACCATGTCATGGGGGATCGTATCGTAGCAACCACCTACCTCGCTGCTGCTGCCATCACAGGGGGGACCGTGGCAATGAGGG
>JAWXUK010000236.1:0-3040 GCA_044432785.1 Eubacteriales bacterium
CATTAAGGGGTGATACCCATCCATCTCAAGTTCTACCGACTCTTTTCCAAGGTTCCCCTCGCTTTTGCTTAAACTTTTATGCTCATACATAGCAGCATCAGCTTGATCAAATAATTGTCGAGCCGTAAATTTCTTCTCCTTTGTCGACATCGCAACCCCGACTGCGTAGGATAACTGAAACCTCACCTCAGCCTTGTTAAATTCTAACACAAAGTGCTCAATTTCGGCTAAATAAACCTTAATATCAACCTCTCGAACATCTTCGAAGAACACCACAAACTCATCTCCACCATATCTCCCCATAAAAGGTATGGTAGCTAGGGTCTGACATGCGTGCTTCAAAACACCTGCAAACCCAGAAATAAGCTCATCGCCAACACGATGCCCCAGTGTATCATTTGTTTTCTTGAGGTCATTGAGGTCAATCACAATAATTGCAGGGGTATTGCTCCCAGCCGTCGAGTGATGTAGCTTAAAAATTTCCTGACATTTCGATCGATTATAAAGCCCTGTTGCAAGATCTAGTTGTGCCATCTGCGCAAGTGCAAAGCTCTCATCTAATTTCTTGTGTGTCTTGACCAAATCCCAACACACAATGGAAAGTAGTACCAAAAACAGCCCGAAGGCGATGATCTGATAGATCAGAATTTCACGGCTAAGTTCCGTAATTTTGCCATCTATATGACTAATTAATTCATTTGTCGCAAAATAATGCCCTTCCCGTGCCACCGTTAATTTCTCTAACTTAACAAAGGAATCAGCACCTAAAAGGGCCTCAATCTCCATCCAGCTCAAAAGCACTTTATTCGCTAAAAAGACGGTCTGCGAATCATCCAAAACAGACAAAGTATCTGCCTGATGCAACTGCAAGGCTCGATGCGTCATCACCGATAACACGGTCACATCCTCCTGCTCATACTCGCCCGACTGCACCAAACTTACCAGCCGTTGCGTGGTAGCACTCAAATATTCCATACGACCCATATCGTTGTAAGCCGAATCCAGTACACCTAAATTTCGATAAAAATGAGTTGACACAAGCAAAACGGCGAGGAGCAAAACAGCAACCGACCCAAGCAATCCTGTTTTTTTATCTTTGACATCTTTCATAAAGAACCACTCCCCTTTCATTGACATCCCACACAAGGACAAACCATTGATACCACGCACTTTAACCATAATTCGAGAGGAAATCCCTCTCGAAAACCGAACATAATACCTCATTGACTTTGTTTATCTTGTATATTATCGACAGAGACCCCTTGAAACTTAAGGGGTTTCCTAGTGATTTTTCCAAAAACACACTTTGGAAGAACCACAAAAATCCCCACAACTCAACATCGGTCAAATTGTGAGGATTTTTCACTGCGCAAATCTCATTCCGACGTAGGGGCAAGCCGTTCCGCCTTCATTTGCAATTTATTCTCATACATCAAGGGATCTGCCTCTTTCAAGAGGTCAGAAACGGTCTGAGCCTTCGGAAATGTCAGATTCGATGCAATTCCAGTCGCATAAGAGACCTGATAATCGGTCAAAGTAGCATTTTTCTCAGCAATCAGCTCAGCCACTTTTTCCAGATAGGCACGAACATCGCCGTCCTCTTTCTCCTTGAAAAAGACCACAAACTCATCTCCACCATATCGTCCCACAAAGGGCACAGGGGTAAAGATGTTTCCACCATCACGCAGCGCAGTCGCAAAATCTAAAATCAGTGTGTCCCCAGCAATATGCCCAAGGGTATCGTTGACTTTTTTAAGGTCATTGAGGTCAAATAGAATCAAATGTGCACTGTGTTCTGCTTCCACAGTCTCAGCGAGCAAAATCTCGCACCTTGTTCTGTTAAACACGCCGGTCGCAGTGTCCACATACGCAATGGTCTGATAAAGACGACGTTTCCGTCGCTCAGCAAGGCTTTCAAAAAACTGAAAACTTGCCACACCGAGGAACAAAAACATCACAAGAACCCCAGCATTTTGCAACTGATCGAGATCGGAAGACCGTCCCTCAAAAATAAAGGAAATCACATCATTTAAGGTACCACCCTCGCTGTAGCTTCTCGACCCAAGCGCAAGGAGTTTATCGTCAGTCCAACCCTCAGCACGAGGTCCCTGTGCTTCCTCTTGCAACTCAGCCCAAAGGACCTCCATCTCATCTAAATGATCTTCTAGCGTAAGCAAACTATCAGGATAATCCCAAATATCATAGGACGCCATCTGCTCACGAGCCAAAGGAAATAGGGTGTCAATCCTCGTTTTCACTTCCAAATTTTGTGGGTGTGATATTTGCTGAGAAATCCAATATTGAATACTCACATTCAGTTCACTCACGATCCCTTTGGTAACATTTAAATTTTGAATACTCAGCGAACACAGGAAAAAGAGCATCAAAATCATGGTAAGTAGCACCACAAGTCCACTCGAAATCACGGCAAGTATCTTGTTAATCATATTACTACGGCTCTCACGACGATCATTAAAGCGACGGTTGCCTTCTCTCTCTTTGCTACGTCGCTCAATTTCTTCGCTTGATAGTTTCTCTTTCATGGCACACCCTCCCTATAAAAAAGTCATAATGTATATTATATCCCATCGAACAAGCAAAGTCAATCATTTTCAAAATTATTTCTATCTTTTCTTGCGTGACCCTCTTGCCAATCCCCGAAACCTATGGTATACTACCGATGTTGACCTTAGAAATGCTCTCTCGACTCGAAATTGCACCCTCCAAAACCAATATAAAATCCCATGAAATCACCGTGAATTTATCTGTATTTTCATCGTAAACAAAACAATTCAAGTCAATCACTACTAACAGAGCTAAAATAAAGAAAGTAGGCATCCCCATGAACCAAACAAAACTCATTCCAGGGCTCGCCCTCGCCTTCTCCATCGCATTTGTGGCACAGCTCCTCGAATCCCTCCTCCCCATCCACCTCATCGGAGGCTCGGTCATCGCCTTATTCCTCGGCATGATCGCCAACACACAAATTAAAACCACCACCTTCGACCCAGGACTCAAGTTCACCTCCAAAAAAATCCTA
>JAWXUK010000237.1:0-3026 GCA_044432785.1 Eubacteriales bacterium
CTGGTCATGGAAGAATCTCCTCTCGGCAGTTTTGTGTGGTAACTTAACTATAACCGATTTTTGGAGTTTCTTCCACTCTTTTCTGAGCGAGTGTCCAAGATGTATTATATACCTACAAAAAAACCTAAGAAATATAAGGGATAGGCTTGCCTTAACAAAAAAAATAGTGTATACTGAAATAGGTACATTATAAGTTCGGTAAGGGTACCACCTAAGTCAGGATCATTTGATGCAGTAAGGGAGAATGAAATGAAAAAAAAGAACGATGTGGATGCGACATTAGAGTCGGAACACCCAAACGATTTCGATAAAAAACCAAAAAAAGAGAAAAAAAGCAAGGCAAATAAGGGAAGTCCAGATAAAAAGAAAAAATTTGTCCCAATGGCTGTTAAATTATCAAGAGGACCCATAGTCACAATGGCGTTTTCCTATGTTGCCATCATGATTATGGTTACCTTCTTCACAGGACGTGGGATGCAACTCATTGAAAAAGAATATCTGCACAAAGTTGCTGAGAGCATCGCAGAATCCTCCAAGCAATCCATTGAGCACTATGTACTTGGATCTGAAATTTTGGCAAGTTCCTCTAGCACCATCGCCATATTAGAGGAAAGTGACGCACAAAACCCCATGCACTTAAACGAAAACGCCCAAGCAATGATCGACGATATGCGTCGCATCGTAGATAAATACCCCTCAATTATCCTCAATATCGGTCTTCTCGATATCGAGCAAGATGGATACCTACTCCACACAGGTGATTACTCGGATCAATCCTTCTCGTTCAAAGAGCGCCCCTATTACGAAGTGGTCAACACCAAAAAATCCACCATAACATCTGCATATCAAGATGTGGTGACGGGGCACATGGTGGTATCGGTGGCAAGCCCTGTGCTATCAGGGGATGGCAGAGCACTTGGTGCCCTCCTATTCGACGTTGATATCTCCTTCTTGTGCGATATTGTAAATAAAAACGCCTATGGTAGAACCGGAACTAGCCTGATTTTAGATGATGCCAACATCATTTTAGGGTATACCACGACTGACGCTGTAGGACAGCCCTACACCACGCTGAAAATGACGAGCAATGATCTCGTGAAAGAGCTATCCAACCCCACAGGTGAATTCTTCAACTATGAAGCAAATGGAGTTGCTCGTGTGGGTTCCATGCAATCCATTGAGGGACTGGGATGGAAGGTTTTGATTAGCCTAGATGAAGTTGAATATAACGAAGATATCATCGAAGTGTTGCTTGCAATTTTAGCATTCATGGCATTTTCCTTCATTATTTTTGTCATCGTGATTTCTATAGGTACCAAAAGTGAAATGGCACCTCTTGAAAAAATCAACGAGGCAATGGATCGACTCGCTAAAGGGGATTTGCACACAGTTCTCGATTATCAATCAAACGACGAAATCGGTCAAGTGGCAGATAATGTGCGCACCACCTCAGCAGCCCTCTCCTCCTATGTCGACGAGATAGGAAGACAATTAAATGAATTTGGTAACGGTAATTTCAACGTGGAAAACGACGTCGAATTTGTGGGAGATTTTGTCTTGATCCAAGAGTCGATGCTGACCTTTGTCAAGCTCATTTCAGGGACATTGTTATCCCTCAAAAGCATGGCAGAGCAGGTCAATATTGGATCGGTTCAGGTGGCAGCAGGATCGCAAAATTTGGCGAATGGCTCCATTAAACAGACCGAAAATATTCAAAACCTCAATAATTATATCATGCATATCGCAGATGCCATTGAAAATAACGCATCCATTGCCAACCAAGCAAACGAAAATGCAGTGGAAATTGGTCACTCCCTCGAGGGTAGTAACCAACAGATGAAGGAAATGGTAGAATCCATGAAGGATATCTCCAAAAAGAGCGAACAGATCAACGAAATCGTCAATACCATCGAGTCCATCGCATTTAAGACCAATATTCTCGCCCTTAACGCAGCTGTAGAAGCAGCTCGTGCAGGGGAGAGTGGTAAGGGATTTGCCGTGGTTGCAGATGAAGTGCGAAACCTTGCAGAGCAGACAAGTGAAGCCGTCAAACGCACCTCTGAGCTCATCGAAGGCTCCTCCCTCTCGGTGTCAAGTGGGGTGAAACTAGCCGCCGGCACCGCCGAAAACCTCCAAACCGTGACCGACGGTGTGGCAGACTTCATCAAGATGATTGAAGAGATTTCGGAAGCATCCAAACAACAATCCAACGATATTGTCGAGATCAAAGGTGGCATTTATAAGATCACCGAGGTCACTCACAGCAACTCTGCCATCTCGGAAGAGTCGGCAGCTTCCTCCGAGGAACTCTCGGGTCAAGCAAACCAAATGCAACAGACTGTGGAGCAATTCCAAACAAAGCAATAAGAGACAAATCCCCTCTCCTTTGGGAGAGGGGATTTCTATTGAAAAAGCAAAGCCTTTAACGATAAAAATAGACGGCACGCAACTGCGTACCGTCTATAGAATTATTTGATTTCAGGGAGGGAGGCAGCAGCCACCGATTGTCCCACACGACGAGCCTTTTCGTCAGGGAGGGTCATGAGAATTTTAGGAGCAAGTTCGGGATAGTCGCTCTCGAGGACGGCTTGCGCAGTAGCGAGCAGAATATCTCCACCACGTCCCGACATCACACGACCGAGGAGCAACACTTGATGGAATCCGTAAAAATGATGGTAGAGTGCGATGGAGTGCGCCAGATAGACACCCATCGAACGGAAGATATCCTCAGCAGGGGAGCCCTCCACTTCCATCTCTTTTTGCACCACTTTGAGTTTTTTCGCAGGGGGGAGCTCGGGATCAAGGGTGATCCCAGCAGCAGGAGCCAACTTAATGACTGCATCTTGCGAGAAATATTTCACCCCACAACCGATATCCCCAGCCCACTCGTCGATCATGGCATCAGGGGATGCGTCCACAGGGACGAAAGCAAGTTCGTTTAACCAGCCAGTGATACAGCCCTCGGGATCCACAAATCCGACAGCTTCACTGGTCCCCATGGCAATGCCGAGGCCGTTGTTCTCGCC
>JAWXUK010000238.1:0-3017 GCA_044432785.1 Eubacteriales bacterium
CTTCCGAGCAGCTCTTTATAGGTGGTGCCGTGGCTAGGAGAGACCGAGACCCCGAGGCTTGCCTTGATAGAGCGAGAGTTTCCGTCGAAATGAAAGGTGCGTTGAAGGGTTTCGAGGAGGAGATTTGCTCGTACGATGGCAGAATCGGGGTTGCCGATAAATTGCAAGAAGACTGCAAATTCGTCCCCCCCGATGCGACCGACGAGGTCGTTTGTACGGACAACCCTCTTAAGCCGTTTGCCGACCGAGATGAGGAGGGAATCGCCGAAGGCATGGCCTAAGGTGTCGTTGACACTCTTGAAGTCGTCGAGGTCGATGAAGATGAGGGCGTGGAGGTCGGTTTCCTTGGAGTGTTCGAGGAGGTAGGAGACCTCTTCTTCGAAGGTGACCTTGTTGAGTACCTTGGTCATGAGGTCGTGGGTTGCCTTGAGCTTGAGGTCCTTTTCCCATTGGATATTTTCCATGGTGCCGAAGATTTCTTTGGGGTGGTTACGATCGCTATAGATGAACTGACTTTTGATGCGAAACCATTCGTAGACATTGGAGGCGACGGCAGCTCGGATTTCGTATTCCATGTTCTCGCCTGAGAGGAGTTTGTGGTTTGCTTCTCGGTAGGTGTCGGCATCTTCGGGGCGAATGAATTTGCTGGAGATGAAGGCTTCGACGTAGTCCTCGATCACGACCGGGACACCGTAAGCCTGCGCCTTGCTATCGGAGTGGTAGAAGGTTTTGGTGTCGATATCGATGTGGAAGAGAATGTCCTTTGCGAAACTTTGCATGGCTGAAAAGTATTGGTTTAGGATGGAATATTCGTTTTGCAGCTCTTTCTCGCCCTGAATATTGGTGAGCTTGCCGACGATGGCTGTAAGGGCGCCTGAGTCGTTTGTGACGGCTTGGGCTGTGACGTTGTACCATTTATAGTCCTTGCCGTCGAGGGAAAATCGGAGGGCAGTTTCGGCGGAATGATCGGAAATCCAGTTGCGTAGGAAGCGCAAGAAGGGCTTGATATCGTGGGGGGAGAGGATTTTTTTACGGATGGTGGTCTTGATATAATTGGGGATGGATTTTCCGATGGAATCCATCTCGAAGTTGGCTTGGTGGTGGAGGGTGTGTGTGGCGAGGTCGATACGGAAGAGGACATCCTGCGAGAGCTCTTGCATGGCATCGAAATATTGCTGGAGGAGGGAGTGCTCCTCTTCGAATTCGATCTGCTCTTTGATGCTTGTCATGTATGCCATGATCTTGTCGTTGCCTGAATGGTCGAGGGTGCGACGTTCGAGCTCGAGGAGGTACCATCTATCCTCGCCTGTGGCGGTGCGAATTTTGAGCTTGGTTGCGTAGGTGGGGGAGAGGGTGAGGTGATGGGTGATGTCGGCGAGGATGCGAGCTTGCTGCTCGGGGGGGAATCCGTTGATAAAATGGTTCTGGAAATGGGAATGGTGGAGTGTTTCGCTGGAGTCGTATGCTGCGTAGAAGGGGTGGTTGCAGTGGAGGATGGTGAGGGTTTCGTCGAAGTGGAGGATGGCTTCGGCTCGGGTGCTTTGGTTGATTTGGTAGAGCGCCATTTCAAGGCGAATATCGTTTTGTGGGTGGAGGACAAGGCAGATTTCGGTGTGCTCGGCGTTGAAGAAATCGAGGTGGAGGTCGATGAGCAGTTTATCCCCTGTGGCTGTGATTACCGTGATATTATAGAATAAAAGGGGCTTTTCACTGAGGATCATTTGGGAGACGGCATCTTGGAGGTGTTTTTCTTTTTGATCGAATATTTTGGCAAAATCACAGGTTTCACATGTGACTTGGAACATATCTTGGGCGGCTTTGTTGAGATAGAATAGCTTCTTTGTCTGGATGCTCCCTGCGAAAAAGGGGCTGCTAAATAGGTCGATGAAATTGGAAAGTTTTTGTTGTGTTTCCATTGAGAGGACTCCTTTCGGATGGGAGATTTTGGGTTGGGCAGACTCGTTCTATAATAGTATAGCATGGGTGTTTTTGGAAGTCAAGGTGGAAGTATTTGGCAATAGAATCCCCCCTTCTACTTCCTTGAAGCAGAAGGGGGGATTTTGGCGGGGTTAGACTAGTCCCATGCACCATTCCACTGTGATTGCAACGATGACAACCAAGATCGAGATGATGAAACCGTGGATCATAGGCTTGATTCCTGCGTTTTTGAGTTCGGAGAAATTTGTTTTCAGTCCGATGGCAGCGAGGGCACATACCATTAGGAATTTACTGGCAGTTTTGGCGGCTTCGGCGATTTCGGTGGGGATGAATCCACTGAACATGGAGAGCACGAGGAAGCCTACGATGAACCAGGGGAAGAGGGAGAGAATGTTGGTTTTTTCGAAGGCTGTGGGGTTTTCTTGAAGGTTTGCCTTTTGCTTGATGCGCAGGTTGATTAAGGCGAAGATGACCACGGTTGGGATGATGGAGAGGGTGCGTGTGAGCTTGACCATGGTGGCGAAATCGCCGGCGGCTTCGCTGTAGGCGTATCCGGCGGCCACCACGCTTGAGGTGTCGTTCACTGCTGTGCCTGCCCATAGTCCGTATGCCATGTCGGTGAGTCCGAGGAGGCTGCCCATGAAGGGGAAAGCGATTATCATTGCCATGTCGAAGAGGAAGGTTGCAGAGAGGGCATAGGCGATGTCCTTATCTTCTGCATCTATGACAGGGGCGATGGCTGCGATTGCAGAACCACCACAGATTCCTGTGCCTGCCGAGATGAGATTTGAGACCTTCCAATCGAGTCCTAATGCCTTACCGATGAAATGTCCTCCACCGAAACAGGTGAGTAGGGTGAAGAGCATGACCACGAGGGAGAGGGATCCCACCGTGAGGATGGTTTCAATACTAAGGGAGGCGCCGAGGAGGATGATGGCGAATTTTAGGATTTTTTTGGAGGTGAACTTGAGTCCTGGGTCGAAGGTGGTGGTTTTAATTTGTGTGTTGGCGATCATGCCGAGGAATAAGGCGATGACCGAGCCTCCGATGAGGTGGATGGGGAGCTGTTGCGGAAAGTT
>JAWXUK010000239.1:0-3014 GCA_044432785.1 Eubacteriales bacterium
ATCGTTTTTGGTGGGGTCGTAATAAGCTGAGGCATAGGACGCCGAAAACACCATGATCAACCCGATCCCGAGGAGCAATAGCGTGAGCATCAAAAATGGGAGATCCACAGGACCACGTGCGAGCTGTTGATTGATGGTTAAATCTCTTGTTTTTCCTGCCATGGTCTCCCCCTTACATTACTACATTGGATATCGGTTCATCACGCCATAAAAGGCAATCACACAAAGGATTGCTGTCACACCTGAGAAGATGAAAAATAGCTTTTTCTCGCTCCAACCTCCCATTTCGAAATGGTGGTGGAGGGGTGCCATACGGAAAAATCGTTTTCCCTTGGTGGCTTTGAAATAAAGGACCTGTATCACATCGGAAAGTGCTTCGAGCACATAGATCAATCCAATCACTGGGATAATCATGGGCATATCGAAGGCAAAAGCAAGTCCACAAACAGCTCCACCCAAGAAGAGCGAGCCAGTATCCCCCATGAATACCTTTGCAGGGTGGAAATTATAGCACAAGAAGGCAGAAATCCCTCCGGTCATGGCTGCCGCTGTCATGGCAAGGTCGACCCGACCATTCCACAATCCCACTGCCACGAAAAAGAGCATCACAGGGATTGTCACCCCACTTGCCAAACCATCCACTCCATCTGTAAGGTTGACGGCATTGACGGTTGCCACCATCACAAAGGCAGAAAATCCCATATACACCCCCCATGAGAGAGGTATGTTGATATTCAGAAAAGGGAGGTAGAGATTGGGTGTGAGCTCGCCATAATAGCGCATGAGCACCACAAAAGCAAGAGAGACTGCAAGTTGTAGCAAAAGTTTTTGGAGCGCCGTTAAGCCATCGTTTGCCTTATGTCGTATCTTTTGCACATCGTCCACCATACCAATCAAGCCAAAAATGACCGAGAGGAGATAGACAAAGAGATAGCTTGCCCCTGCTTGCAATTGTAGCCCTACCACCACAACCGCAACCCCGATTCCCACAACGAACATCAATCCCCCCATCGTGGGGGTCCCCTGTTTGGACATGTGCCACGAAGGTCCGATTTCTTTGATGGATTGCCCTGCTTTGAGCTGTCGCAGCAGTGGGATGAGGGCTTTGCCGATGAGTAATGTGAGGATAAATGAGATCAAATAGCTCGTGAGTGTTTCCACACGGCATCCCTCCTTTTTTTATCATTTGTTTCTTAGTAGCGTGCGTAGTCTCGCACGATTTCTCGCTCGTCCATGGGGAGTTTTTGTCCTGCTATCTCTTGGTAGCACTCATGTCCCTTGCCAGCGAGTACCACCACGTCCCCCTCTTTTCCCTCGGCAATTGCCCAATAAATTGCCTTGGCTCGATCTGGTTGGATGTGGAGTTTGCAAGGATTCACCCCCAAGCCATCACAGATATCCGAGATAATTTCTGTGGGGCTCTCCCCTCGTGGATTGTCCGAGGTCACCACCATAATATCGGCGAGGTCTTCGGCGATGGCTCCCATCAGTGGACGTTTTGTCTTGTCACGGTTTCCACCACAACCAAAGACGCAGATCAATCTCCCCTTGGTAAATCCTCGCACCATGGTGAGGATGTTTTCCAGTGCGTCCGGGGTGTGGGCATAGTCTATCATGACGGTGCAGTTGTGGGATGTTTCGAGGAGTTCGGCACGTCCCTTGACCCCTGAAACACTTCCAAGTGCTGTGGTGGCAGTGGATAACTCCATACCAAGTGCCACGGCGCAAGTGATGGCTGCGAGGGCATTATAGAGGTTAAATCCACCGAAAATGGGAAGGGAGACCGGCGATTTCCTCTCCTCCACCACTGCCACAAAGTCCACTCGATTGGCAAGGAGGGTGACCTCCTCGGCTCGCACCGTCGCCCCTTCCTTGTTCTCAGAATAGGTGAGCCCTGAATGGGTTTCAGCGAAGATCCTTCCTGTGGGATCGTCAAGGTTAAAGACCGATAGGGTGCTCTGCAAAAAGAGTTTTTCCTTTGCCTCTTGGTAGGCAGTCATGGTTTTGTGGTAATCTAAGTGATCTTGGGTAAGGTTCGTGAAGATTCCCACTGCAAATCGAAGTCCTACCGTGCGATACTGGGATAATCCGTGGGAGGAGACCTCCATCACTACATAGGTGCATCCTTGGTCTGCCATGATACGCAACATTTCCTGTAGATGGTAGGCATCTGGAGTGGTGTGGGTGGCTGGGTAGGATTCCTCCCCCACCAAAATTTCGTTGGTACCGATCAGTCCCACACGACTCCCCCACCCATTCTCTAACATTCCTTTGATAAGATGGGTGGTGGTGGTTTTGCCGTTTGTACCTGTCACACCAATTAAGCATAGCCCTTTTGCCGGTTCTCCAAACCAATTTGCAGCGATTAAGCCGTAATCTCGCCGACAATGCACCGAGTAGAGCAGTTCCCCACCCAAATCAACGTCGCTCATGGGGCATAGTACGGCGCTCGCCCCTTTTGCTATACTCTCTTTGATATGGGCTCTGCGCTCTGACTTATCGGGGGAGAGTGCCACAAAGAGGTAGTTTTTCTCTACCTTTCGGCTATCCGAGGTCAAGCCTGTGATTTCCTTCTCTGGTGTGTCTATCTGAATTTTGGTATTTGCGAGCAATTTTCCTAGTGTCAAATCAATCACCTCATGTTTTTTTGATTCTCTCTAGGTTGCGCTTAGTCGATATAACCATCCTCCACTTCTAATGTGGTGAAGGTGAGTTCTATCACGGTGCCAAGGGCGACACTCTCACCTGCTGAGATGGATTGCCCTTCGACGGTGGCTTCGTCGTGTGCGTAGTTGTAGAACGTGATAAAGAGTCCAAGCTCCTCGAGCTTCGCCTTGGCTTGCTCGTGACTCATGCCGTAAAGGTTTGGAACCGTGGTGGATTCTTCCGGTTTTTCCTCCCCCAGATAGAGGATGATGGTACTCTCACCCGAGACGACGGCACCCCGTGCTGGAACCTGGGCTGTTACAATCTCGCCATCTCCCACCACTCGATAGCCGAGATCACGGTTTTCG
>JAWXUK010000240.1:0-2981 GCA_044432785.1 Eubacteriales bacterium
CAATGTCATTGACATTATATAAGGAAGTAACACATAATCTTTTTCACCAACAAAACACGCTTTCAGCCTTGAAATATAGGGGTTTTGGGTTAAAAATAAGGCTGGTGCGCACACCCAAAACCCCACTCCGAGAAAACCTTTGAGTAGGGTGGCGAAAAAATTGATAAAAATAGCATCTATTTGAAAGTATCCGAAAATAGAAAATACACCCAGTAAAAAGCAGATCACCCCACCCATTTCTCGACGAACTGGGGTGGTTTCTCTTGGCTTGGCACGGCTTCTACTCGGCTTCTTTTGTGTGGCTGGCATAATATATAACCTCTCTTATTTCAGTAAAAGTGCGAGGAGTGAAATCCCTCCAACAACCCAACAATAGTAGGAAAATACACCGAATTTTCCTTTTTGGGCTAATAATTTAACCAAAGAAATAGAGCCCAGCCCCACGAAAAAGGCGAGCACCATTCCCACTAAATACATTGGCATCAACCCTTGATCAAAGCCCGATTGCGCCGTATCGAGCACCTTTAAAATGGTGGCACCCAGCACTGCAGGGAGGGAGAGCAAAAAGGAAAATCGCACTGCAAAATTTCGCTCGAACCCCAAGGCGAGGGCTGCTGCGATGGTAAAGCCAGAACGAGAAAAGCCAGGAATTGTGGCGAAGCCCTGTGCCACACCTACCAGTACCACCTCTTTGATGGGGACTGTTCTAGCATTTTTTTTACCCTTTGGCATGCGATCTGCTATAAAAAGGACGGTTCCCGTGACTAAAAGGGCGCAGCTTACAAAAACAGGGTTGCTCCCGAAGGACTCCACAAGCGAGGCAGCTGGGAGCACCACAAAAAGAGGTAGTGTGCCCACGATGATGAGGATCACCAATCTTCGAGCAGTTGGGAATTCGGTTTCTTCTGGTGGGTATTTCGAGAGAGAAATTTTTATAATATTGAAAAATTCGATGATCATTTCAATAATATCCTGTCGATAGACCACCATAACTGCTAATAAAGTCGCAAAATGGAGCAGCACATTTAAGAGATTATCAGCCTCTTCCAGTCCGAAATAATATTGTAAGAGCGATAGATGCCCAGAACTTGAGATTGGCAAAAACTCTGCCACCCCTTGCACCACGCCTAAAATTGCTGAAATCAAATAGGTCACTATTGAAAACCTCCCCTTTATTTTTTCATGACATTACTACTATAGTATCATATTTCCATAAAAATTACTAGTTATTTTTTCTTTTTTTGATATCGCTCTTCCTCGCTAAAAATACAACCACAATATTTCTGCATATAAATCTCTAATTCTCGTGCTCGTTGCTGTCCCTCACGGAACAGAGGACGAAAATCCTGATAAATAAAGGGGATTTGATGCTTTTCTGCCATTTCCTCGGCGATTTCTTTCATCAAGTCGTGATTTTGATAGGGACTGATCATCAAGGTTGTGGTAAATCCATCGAAACCATTCTCTTTTGCATATTTTGCAGTGGTTTCAAGTCGATCTTGATAACAAAAACGGCATCTCCCCTCAATATCCTCTCCCACTCCAGACAAAAAAGAGCGCAAACCATACTCCCCTCCAATAACCAAGGGGAGAGAAATAGCTTGACTATAGGCTACCATGCCATTTTTTCGACTTTTATGTTCCGTAAAGGGGTGAATATTTGGATTATACCAAAAAGAAGTCACTTCTGTCCCCTCTTGACGTAGTTTTTCTATGGGTGCATTGGCGCACGGAGCGCAACACACATGGAGCAATAACTTCATCCTTCTAAATCTCCAAAATTTCAATTTTTCGGTCGCATTTCAGGGCATAAGCGATGGTTTGCGCCGTTCCACCCTTGGGTTTTCCATCGTAAACGCAGAGCACAAGCCCCCCACGATCCACCATATAACGGTTGCGCCGTTGCATACACCCCTTGGTATAATGATGTTGTACCAAGGTTTCAAAGTTACAGGAATTGAGGATATTGTGGTAGCGCTCTTGTTGGGCGATGGTCCAACCATCGGCTTGGGTTTGGCAAGGCAGGGCGCACTCTAAGGTGATGGGGCTCCCCTCTTCCCGCAGTGCCAGAACGATTTCAGCGAAATAGGTATCGCTTCCAATCGCCATCCCTGAAATAAAGTGAGTGATGCCGTGATCGATGGCATGTTGTACCTTTTCGGTAATTTCCCTTTTGAGTTGCAGGCATCTCGGATGATCTTCGTGCAGTCCCCACGGCAGTCGGTTGGGACGATGTCCTGTAAAACAACAACTATTTTCTATGCAAATCATAGCACCCCTCCTCTCTATCATGCGAAACCTCACGAGGTGTTACCTTTACACCATAATAGCATATTAGTTCGATTCTGTCAATTTATATCGAACAAAATTTCTATAAAAATTTTTTCATTTTCCTCTTGCTTTTTGCGAAACAATCTGTTATACTACTTGTAGATGGCAATTCCAATTTCATATTTTGTCTTCAGGGCGGGGCGCAATTCCCCACCGGTGGTTATAGTCCACGAGCGGTTGCTTTTGCAATGTCAGCAGACTCGGCGAAATTCCGAGACCGACAGTTAAAGTCTGGATGAAAGAAGATGTGTAACTTTTCCTAAGGGATCTCTTTTTGTTATGGTTGCACCTGAAGTACAGATGTAGTTTAGGTTGCGCCACGAAACGAAAGGAGCTTTTTTTATGTCAACACTTGTCAAACCTAGCACCACCCACGCAAAATACGATACCAAAACAATCATTACCCTCGCTATGCTCACTGCCATCGCCTATCTGGTGATGCTGCTGTGCAAACCCCTCCCCAGTGTCAACGGTTATCTGGATTTCGACTTCAAAGACGTCGTCATCTGTATCGGTGGCTTTGTCTACGGTCCTGCCGCTGCTGCTCTCCTCACGGTTTCGGTCTCGCTGCTACAACTCTTCACTGGGGTGAGCACCACTGGTTTCATTGGTCTTACCATGAACATCATCGCAACCGGTAGTTTCTGCTA
>JAWXUK010000241.1:0-2978 GCA_044432785.1 Eubacteriales bacterium
GCATCTTGCTCGGGGCTGGACTTCCTACAAAGCTACCCGATGGAGTGATGGAATCCAAGGTGGCAATCGCCCCAATCGTTAGCTCGGGAAAAACAGTTAACGGACTTTGCCGTTACTGGGATAGACGCTACCACCATGCCCCTGACTTTATCGTCCTTGAAGGACCACGGGCAGGGGGTCACCTCGGCTTTTCATCAGACGAGGCACGCAACCCTCCTTCCCTCATCGACCTCCTTCACGAGGTCAAGGAAGAGGTCAAAGCAACCGAGGATAAATATGGCAGAGCCATCCCAGTTTTCGCAGCAGGGGGACTTTCTAACCGATCGAAAATCGAGGAAGTGATCCGTGCAGGTGCCGACGGGGTTCAAGTAGGAACAAGGTTCATCGCCACCAAAGAGTGTGACGCAAGCCAAGCCTATAAAGAGGTCTATGTCAAGTCAAGCTCCTCCAATTTGGTTATTTTGGATAGTCCAGTGGGGATGCCAGCCCGAGCCATCGACACCCCATTTGTCCAACTGCTCAGCCAGAAAAAGAGGATCCCTCCCAAGGCATGTGTCAAGTGCCTGGTTCCTTGCGACCCATACACCACACGTTATTGCATCACAAATGCCCTCATTGAAGCACAAAAGGGCAACCTCGAGCAAGGACTATTCTTCTCAGGAGATAGCCTTGACGATATTAAAGAAATTTTGAGTGTGGAAGATTTGATGACAGAACTGATGCCAAGTTGGAAACGGCTCACCCGTCCAGCCACTCGATAGGAGAACCATGAAACTAGGATTTTTATATGCAGGTCAAGGGAGCCAAAAGGTTGGTATGGGGGCAGAACTATACGCAAATTACCCAACCTATCGCACAGCGTTTGATGAGGTGGACCCTGATGGATCCTTGGCAAAACTCTGCCATGAAGGACCCATCGAAACCCTATCCCAAACCGAAAATACCCAGCCTTGCATGGTGGCGATGGCGATCGCTACCACAGCACTCTTAGAAGAAGAGGGGATTGGCCCTCAATGGGTGGCAGGTCTGAGTTTAGGGGAGTATAGCGCCCTTGTGACATCAGAGGTGCTCACCCCAAAACAAGGGGTGGAATTGGTGGCATTTCGAGGACGTGCCATGGCACAAGGTGTGGCAGGACGTGACTGCAATATGGCAGCCATCATGGGAATGGAGGCAGAGGCGCTCCAAGCCATTTGCGAGAGCCATGCAACCCTCGGAGTGGTGGAAATCGCAAACTATAACTGCCCGAATCAACTGGTGATCGGTGGAGATCGTGTCGCTGTGGATGCTGTCTGCGCCACTGCAAAAGAGCAAGGGGCACGACGTGCCATCCCTCTACAGGTCAGTGGACCCTTTCACACCTCCCTCATGGCAGGGGCAGGGGATCAGCTTCGAGAGAAATTTCAAGAGGTGACCTTCCAGTCACCCAAAATCCCCATCATTTTCAACACCACTGCAAAACCACTCGCACAGGACGAAACCATCCCTGACCTTTTGGTCAAACAGGTGCAAAGTAGCGTATATTTCGAGGATTCGGTGAAATATATGCTAGCACAAGGGGTGGATACCTTTGTGGAGCTAGGTGGAGGGAAGGTCCTCTCTGGTTTTGTGGGAAAAATTGATAAAACTGTGGCAACCTACCATGTAGATAGCCCAGAAACGTTAGAAAATACAACCAAAGCCATTTTGGCAAGTCGCTAAGGAGAAAATGAGATGTTGACAGGAAAAACAGCGGTGATCACCGGTGGTTCTCGTGGTATTGGACGTGCCATAGCACTGGAACTGGCTGGTCAATCAGCGAATATCGTGATAAACTACGCAGGTAACCACGAAATGGCGCAAAAAACCGTGGCAGAATGCCAAGAACTTGGGGTGAAAGCCATCGCCTTGCAAGGAAATGTAGCCGTGGCAGAGGATGTTAAAAAATTGATTGCCACAGCCATCGAGACCTTTGGCGCCATTGATATTTTGGTGAACAACGCAGGGATTACCAAGGACGGTCTTCTCATGAAAATGAGCGAGAGCGACTTTGATGATGTCATGGATATCAACCTAAAGGGTGCTTTTTTGTGCACCAAAGAGGTCACTCGCCCCATGATGAAGCAGCGCAGTGGACGGATTATCAACCTATCCAGTGTGGTGGGGGTGATCGGTAATGCAGGACAGGCAAACTACAGCGCAAGCAAGGCAGGTCTCATCGGCTTTACCAAGAGTGTGGCACGGGAACTCGCCCCTCGTGGCATTACGGTCAACGCCATCGCTCCTGGATACATTCAAACCGATATGACAGCAGCACTCACCGAAGAGCAAAGCAACACTCTGCTCTCACATATTCCCCTTGGACGACTGGGCGAGACCTCCGACATAGCCAAACTGGTCGGATTTCTCGCAAGTGAGAACGGCGCCTATATCACAGGTCAGGTGCTCTGCGTCGATGGTGGAATGGCAATTTAGGAGGAAATCACGATGAAAAGACGTGTTGTTATTACAGGAATGGGGGCAATTTCCCCCATTGGAAATACAGTGGACGAGATGTGGAACTCTGCCAAAAACGGCAAAAACGGAGTCACCCCCATCACAAAGTTCGACACTGAAAATTTTAAGGTCAAGGTGGCAGCCGAGGTCAAAAACTTCGACCCCTCCCCCGTCCTCTCCCCAAGTGAGGCAAAAAAATATGACCTTTTTGTGCAATATGCTGTGGTGGCAGCAGCTGAGGCATTTGCCCACAGTAAACTGGATATGACCCAGACCGACCCCACACGTTGTGGTACCCTCATTTCCTCTGGTATTGGTGGAATTGGCACCATTTCTCAGGCGCAAGTGCGTGGAGAATCCAAGGGGTACGACCGTGTCTCCCCCTACTTCATCCCAACCTCCATCACCAATATGGCAGCCGGTGGGGTGGCAATCAACCACGGGCGCAAGGGGAAATGCTCTTGCGTGGTAACGGCTTGCGCAGGGGGAACCTTTGCCATCGG
>JAWXUK010000242.1:0-2871 GCA_044432785.1 Eubacteriales bacterium
CTACAACGTTGTGGAGCACACCTTGCTTCTGGACGTGACATTGAAGAGGCCTATGCGGCTGGTCGTACTGCGGTTGAGGCTGCTGTGAGCGGTGAGACCGACAAGATGGCTGCCTTTGATTGTACCCGTGACGGCAAGGGTGGTTACACCTGTGATGTGGTGCTGAAACCTTTGGATATTGTTGCAAACTTCGAGAAAAAAGTGCCTAGAGAGTGGATCAATGCTGCTGGAAATGGTCTTGAGCAACCTTTCATCGACTATGTGCTACCTCTCATTCAAGGGGAGGTCGACCTTCCTTTGGAGAACGGACTCCCCCGTTTTGCAAAACTAAACAAAGTTTTGGCGAAATAAGTAGATCAAATGTAAGATTGCAAAAGGAACCTCGTAATTCGAGGTTCCTTTTTTGTATTTTCTTCTATGCTTAGTTCCTTTTTTTGGATTGTGTCAAAAAATCCCCTCCCCTGAAGGGGAAGGGATTGAGGGTACCTATTTGGATTCCCCTTTTTTGGCTAGTGTTGCCTTGAGGATTGGGGCTTTCTGTCCACTATATGCTTGGGTTTCGAGGGGGAGATTCTTTTTCTCGAGGGCGTGTTTGACCAGTCGGCTGACCATGCTATAGAAGGTGGCGAAGACCGGAACACCGAGGAGCATTCCAGGGAAGCCGAAGAGTCCTCCGAATAGAATGATAGAGAAAAGTACCCAGAAACTGGCAAGTCCTGTGGATTCGCCCAGGATTTTTGGTCCGAGGATGTTGCCGTCGAACTGCTGGAGAGCGATGATGAAGAGGACGAAATAGACCGCTTGGATGGGGTTGACCATCAAAATTAAGATGGTACAGGGGACGGCGCCGATGAAAGGTCCGAAAAATGGGATGATATTGGTGACACCGATGATGGTGGCGATCAAGACCTCGTAAGGGAAATTGAAGATGTTGCAGCAGATGAGGCAGATGATAGCGACGATGATGGAGTCGACCACTTTACCAATGATGAAACCACTGAGGATCTTGTAAGCGTTACGTGTTTCGGATAAAATGAGCTTTGCTGCACGAACAGGAAAGATGGCAAAGAGGAGTTTTTTGGTTTGGGCAGCGAAGACCTCTTTGCGTGCTAAAATGTAGACAGAGACGATGATGGAGATGAGGAGATCTTTGAAGAAGATCACAATCCCTACCACGATGTGCGAGACACTGGAGACCACGTTTGAGATGTTGGGGAGGATGAGTTCTCGTAGCCAACCTAAGACCACCTCGGTGGAGTTGATCTGTGGGAGGAAATCTACTTCAATCCAGTTGTTGATACTTTGCACAGCTGTGACATAGTAAGGCTCGATGGTTGCGTAGAGTTCGGGGTTTTTATCGAAGAAGGTTTGCAACCATTCGGGGGTACGGTAGGTGAAGTCTTCTGGCATACTTTGGAAGAGCCCTTGGATGCTGAGGTAGAGTTCTGGGATGAGGAGTGCGAGGAAGAGATAGATGAGGGCGAGAGTGAGGATGAGGCTAGAGAAGATGGAGAGTGCTCCACAGAATTTCTTTTTCTTGGTTGGGTCACTGATTTTAAAGTAGATGTAATACCAATGATAGAAGGTGCGATGGATGGGTAAGAGCAAAAAAGCAAGTACCAAACCGTAGTAGATGGGGCGCAAGACCTGGTTGACACGATCGCCAAAGGCGAAAATTTGTGTGAGGTTGGCAGTCATGAAGTAGAAGGCGATGCCTGCCACCACGACGCAGAGGGTGATAAAGGCAATGACCCAATATTTGCGTGTGCCTGATGAAGTTGGTGTGTTCAAGGTGGTGATCTCCTTATACTTTGAGTTCTTGTTGTTTTTGTGTGGTGCAATGGGGATAACGTGCTAAAATAGGGGCAATTTGTTGTTCGAGAAATTCTTCCACCTGTTCTGGGGCACGACCGATATAAGCTTTGGGGTCGAGGTGGGTGGTGAGGTCGGTGGAGGTGAGCTGGAAGGCTTGGTCGTTTGAAATGAGGGCAATGAGGTTGTTATCAAGCCCTTGCTCCTTCACCCTCTCCCCTGCTTCGAGAGAATAGAGTCGGATTTTTTCGTGGAGCTCTTGGCGATTGCCCCCTCGTTTGACAGCTTCCATTAAAATATTTTCGCTTGCCATGAATGGGAGCTCTTCCTTGATGTGCTTCTCGATTACCTTGGGGTGGACGATGAGTCCGGAGGAGACGTTGAGGTAGAGGTTTAAGATGGCATCAACGGCGAGGAAGGCTTCAGGGATGGAGATTCGCTTGTTGGCCGAATCATCTAAAGTGCGCTCGAACCATTGGGTTGCTGCTGTGGTGGCTGGATTGTTGGCGTCGGCGATGACGTAACGTGCGAGGGAGCAGATGCGCTCGCTGCGCATGGGGTTACGCTTGTATGGCATGGCAGAGGAGCCAATTTGGCTCTTTTCAAAGGGTTCGTCTATCTCTTTTAAATGGCAGAGTAGGCGAAGGTCGGTGGCGAATTTGTGTGCCGATTGCGCAATCCCCGACAGGGTGGAGAGGACGAAATAGTCCACTTTGCGAGAATAGGTTTGACCACTGACAGGGACGCTTTCTGCAAAGCCCATTTCGGTAGCTATTTGGGATTCGAGCTCTTTGATTTTATTGTGATCCCCCTCAAAGAGGGCGAGGAAGGAGGCTTGGGTTCCTGTGGTGCCCTTAGAGCCGAGGAGCTTGAGTGTTGATAGACGGTATTCCACCTCTTCTAGGTCGAGGAGGAGTTCGTTCATCCACAGGGTGGTACGTTTTCCCACCGTGACCAGTTGGGCTGCTTGAAAGTGGGTGAAGCCCAAGGTGGGGAGGGATTTGTGGGCGTCTGCGAATTTGCCGAGTTGGTCTAGTAGTTGCACCAATTTATCTCGCA
>JAWXUK010000243.1:0-2846 GCA_044432785.1 Eubacteriales bacterium
TCTAATGTTGTCCCACTCTGCATAGACTAGGGTGAGGTGACTAAGAATGAAGAAAAAAATCCCCTTCGGGGGTCTCGTATTGTGTGGATGTTTTTTTCTCGGTGGATTGCTCGGTTGCATGATGGCAAATGGGGTGGATGAAAGTGGACAAGTCGCCCTCGAGGACTACCTCCGTACCTACTTAACCCTCCTCGCCGAGGATCAAATCGAGCCGAATTTCTGGAATACTGCATGGTCGGCGATCAAGCCTCCACTGCTCGCATTTCTACTCGGTTTTAGCTTTCTAGGTGTGATCGGACTCCCTATTTTGTTTGGAATAGAGGGCTTTTTGTTCACCTTTTCGGTGTCAGCCCTTGGAAAACTCTTCGGTGTGGAAGGACTTCTTCCGGCATTCTTCCTCTTTTGCCTTCCGGCATTGCTATGGGTTCCCATTCTCTTCCTGCTCGGACAACAAAGTTTCCAAGCAGCCCTCACCCAAATCGCTAAAATGAGTGGTAGGGCAGGGGATAAAATCTACCCCACAGGCTATTTCAGACGGGCACTCTTCTACTTTTTCGGGGTAGGAATCCTCATTATCCTAGAATACGTAGCGCTACCCTCGCTCCTCGTTGCAGCGGCAGCAGCTGTGATCCATCCATAAAAAAGAAGCAATGAAAAAGCACTTCCAATCTTCGGAAGTGCTTATTTTTTTGTCAAAATGGAGATCATTTCTATATAAAAAAGAGTGCCCCCACCGTAGTGAAAGCACCCTTATCTCATCTAAATTTCTCCAAAAATGCTGCTCCGATGATGCCGGCATCGTTGCCTAGTTGCGCCAGAGAGAGACGACTACGATTGGGGTTTTCCCTCGCATAATCCTCATGATCTACAATGGCTTGTAGGGGAGTGAGTAGCACCTCTTTTTGACCTGCCACCCCGCCACCGATGCAGAGGACTTCAGGTTGCAAAATATTGATCAAACTCACCATTCCACTGGCTAAAAATCGAACATACTCGTCCACGATAAATTTTGCTGTCTCATCACCCATCGCAGCCCCATCAAAGGCGACTTTGCCGTTGACCTTCTCCAAATCCCCATCAACGAGGTTCCAGAGAGCACTCTCACGATGCTCCTCCATACATTCTTTGGTACGTAGAATGAGTGCAGTTGCCGAAGAATATGCCTCGAAACAGCCACGACGTCCACAGGAGCACAGCCGTCCCCCTTCGTGAAGGACAAAATGCCCCAGTTCCATCCCGGCAAAGTTAAAGCCAGTGAATAGCTTGCCGTTGAAGATAGCACCCCCACCAACTCCGGTTCCAAGGGTAATGGCAACAAGGGAGGAGGCTTGCTTGCCAGCCCCAGCGCAAAACTCGCCAAGCGCAGCTGCATTGGCATCATTTTCAAGGAAAATCGGGGGGGCATTGATCACCTCTTTGGCAAGGGCAGTACGAAAAATATCCCCAATGGGAACATTGACAAACTGCATATTACTCCACCGTCCGATGGTTTGGGTGGTGGGGTCCACCGTCCCAGGGACACCGATCCCAATGGAGGAGATCTCCTCCCAAGTGGCGCACCCCTCCATGGCAAGTTTGGATGCAGCCACCATGGCTTCGCACACCAAACGGGGAAGGTCAGGGCCGAGTTCCTTTGGGGTAGAGATGGAGGCACGTCCTAAAATGGTGCCATCTTCCTCCACCACGGCTGTCGCAATATTGGTTCCACCGAGGTCAATTCCAAGTGAATACATCACAAATCCTCCAATTATGTTGATGAAAACCCTCACCAAAGGGAGGGGGTGGCTCTTCTGAGAAATTTCAGGGTAGGGGACAAGAAAAAGATTGCAGTTTCATGGAACATTACCAAAAAAAGGCTTGACAGCCCGATTAAACCATGATATAATAAAATGATTTTTGTCGCCCAATAAAAAAGGAGTATGTTCCCATACTTCTCCAACCTCATTGTAGCACACCCCACACCCCTGATTCAACCCCTTTTTGCAAGAATGAATCAACCTTGTCTGGCGTACCAAAAACATCATCCCTGAAAACACCCTGTATTCCCAGCATTTTCCTTAAGTAAAGAAGTCGAAAATATCTGTAATTATCAGAGAAAGTGAGTTGATTTTTAGATGCCAAAAGACGTATACTATGGCAAAACCCTTCGCAAAAGTTTCGCAAGCTACCAAGAATTACTCGAAATGCCAAATCTCCTCGAAGTGCAAAAAAACTCCTACCGCTGGTTTCTCACCACGGGACTGCGTGAGGTCTTCAAAGATGTCGCCTCCATTGCCGACTATGCCGGCAACCTCGAGCTGACCTTCATTGACTACGCCATGGACGAGACCCCTAAATACGACGAGGAGGAGTGCAAGGCACGGGATGCCACCTACGCAGCCCCTGTCAAGGTGCGTGTCCGTCTTCGCAACAAAGAGACCGAAGAGATCAAAGAGCAAGAGATCTTCATGGGAGATTTCCCTCTCATGACAAACGCCGGTACCTTCATCATCAATGGTGCCGAACGTGTCATCGTCTCTCAAATCGTTCGCTCTCCTGGTATGTACTTCACACGCACAGCCGACAAAGCCGAAAACCTCACCTTCGGTACCACCATCATCCCATATCGTGGTGCATGGCTCGAGTACGAAACCGATCTCTCTGATATTTTCTATGCCAGAATTGATAAGAACAGAAAACTCCCTGTCACATGTCTCATTCGTGCCATCGGACCTCGCACCGATGCCGAAATCCTCGACCTCTTCGGTGAGGACGAGAGAATCGTGGCAACCCTTGAGAAGGACGTCTGCAAAACCTACGAAGAATCCCTCCTCGAGATCTTCCGTAAGCTACGTCCAGGGGAACCC
>JAWXUK010000244.1:0-2824 GCA_044432785.1 Eubacteriales bacterium
CCTAATACCTCGGATACCAGACACTTGCCAAGCCCTCGACAGGTCAAAATATCCCCCTCCTCGACGAGTTTATCCGGCTTAGTACATTCGATGTGGTTACGTTGTACCTTGCCACCTGAAATATACGAGCTTGCCTTAGACCGAGAGAGGGAAAATCCAGATGCCACCACGCTATCAAGGCGCATGGTGGAGACCGTATCACGGATTTCCTTGACCTTTTGCTCTGGTTGCTTGAGATCGCACAGGTCGAGGAGTGTGAGGGAGAGTTTCTCTCTCCCAGCAGATGACCACTGCGAGAGTACAATGGGAGCCACATCTTCAAGCACGACCATGTGAGCAAATTTCTCTCCTACGAGAATATCCCCAAATTTCTGTCGTGTCAAACCAATCCCCATCAATCCACCTAAGAGATCAGAATGGGAGAGGGTTCCGTAAAAGGTGGCTTCCACAACTTTGAGGGGGAGGGGGGAAACCTCCTCCTCCCAGGGGGGATAGAAGGTGCAAATCTGGCGCACAGCCCCGTCGTATCCACCGGAAAAGTGGAAATTTTGTATCCCTGAGGCATTGAGGAGCTGTGTAAATCTCTCTCGCTCCTCTGCTGTGAAAAAGGGAGTCGAGGTTGCAAAACCTTGGGATTGCTCTGCTTTATCAAGCCCGTGAGCGAAGAGTGTGCGCTCTTCACGATCCTGAGAAAATTGGTTCAATAACTGTGTTTTCGTCATGGTTTTCAGCCTATCTATGTCATAATAAGAATGTCCGATCAGGGACGAAATAGAAATCCAACCAAAAGGAGAATTTCATGAGAGAATGTGAAAAATTATTACCTAGTCACCTTGCAAATGGCGCGATCTTTGGGGTGGTTGCAATGTTGGTTCTCTTTATCCTACCAACCTTTTTAACCGAGAAAACCCAGACTACAATCGAGCAAGAGATCCTACTACCCACGACAAGTGTTCCAGAACCTGACCCTATCCATGTGTCTCCCTCCCCGATCGTGGGGGAGGACGAGCAAAATTTGGTGGATCTCCTGCTAGAAAATGGGGAGGTGGTATCTATGAGCATGGCAGAGTATCTATGGGGGGTGGTAGCTGCTGAAATGCCAGCTTCCTTTGAGCTAGAAGCACTGAAGTCGCAAGCTGTGGCAGCACGCACCTACACAGCCTATCGCTTCGAGCATCCCAAGCACGAAAATGCCGATATTTGCACCTTTAGTGGGTGCTGTCAAGCTTATGTTGACCGTGATGAGCAGAGATCAATTTGGGGAGACAATGCCGAGTTTTACACCGAGAAAATCTCGCAAAGTATCACAGAGACCGACGGGCTTCACGTCCTCTATCAAGAAAGTCCGATTGATGCAGTCTTTTTTTCCTCCACCGATGGAAATACCCTAGATTCTGTGGAGGTGTGGGGGAGTCCTGTGGGCTATCTTGTCAGTGTGACAAGTCCAGAGGGGAGCGAAGTGCCAAACTACACCACCACTGTTAAATTTACAGTGGAGGAGGTAGAGAGCAAACTCACACAAAGTTACCCTCAAGTAAATCTTGAAGATCCACCAGAGGTGTGGTTTCGTTACACAACACATGATACTGGGGGTGGGGTTGCCCAGATCAATGTGGGGGGGATCTCCCTCACGGGGAATCAGATTCGTGCCCTTTTTGGATTGAGATCTAGTTTTTTCGAGCTTGAACTGCATGGTGAGGAGTTTCTATTTACCGTGACAGGATATGGTCATGGCGTGGGAATGAGCCAATATGGCGCAAATGCCATGGCGAAGGAAGGGGATCTATTCGATCAGATACTCACTTGGTACTACACGGATACTGAGGTCGCAGGGCTTTACTGATGAATATCGAGACGTTTTACAGATACGCATTTACGTGTATCAGTATCGATGGAAAAAATACAGCTCTCCATTTTAAGAGGGCCTTCGGCAGGAGCAAATTTGCGAGGGACAGCTCCAGTGAAAAGGTTGAGAGAGTGATCAGGACGGATCCCTAACACGGAATGGAGGGGACCTGTCATCCCTAAATCCGAGACAAATCCAGTTCCTTTGGGTAGGATCTTGGTATCGGCTGTGGGGACATGGGTGTGAGTCCCCCAGACTGCAGAAACCCGGCCATCGAGGTGCCACCCCATTGCCCCTTTTTCACTGCTTGCTTCTGCGTGAAAATCCACCACAGTGATATCGCAGTCGAGGTCACGGAGCAGTCGGTTTGCTGCTTGGAAGGGGGAGTCGAGGTTTGCATTAAGATTGAGTCGTCCCATCAAATTGAGGACACAAACCCGAACTCCACAGTCCGACTCAAAGGTGCAAAGACCACGACCGGGGGTACGGCCAGCATAGTTTGCAGGACGGATGATGTGGGGGTTAGAGTCGAGGAAGTCGGAGATCTGAATTCGGTTCCAAGTATGGTTGCCTAGCGTGATAACATCGGCACCACTTGCAAAGAGGCTGCGAGCCTGCGCAGGGGTGATCCCCAATCCCGAGATATTCTCGCCATTTGCCACTGTCATGTGGATGTCGTGTTCTTTTTTCAGGGAAGGAAGGACCGATTGCAGATAGTCTACACTAGGTTCCCCCACCACATCGCCTATGGCAAGCAAATTAAAAATCATGGGATACCTCCAAAAAATGTTTCCTGTTCATTTTATACTAGGGGGAGATTTTTGTCAAGAAAGACTTTTTTCAAAAATATGAAGAAAGTGTAGGTATATAATACATCTTGGACACTCGCTCAGAAAAGAGTGGAAGAAACTCCAAAAATCGGTTATAGTTAAGTTACCACACAAAACTGCCGAGAGGAGATTCTTCCATGACCAGTAT
>JAWXUK010000245.1:0-2801 GCA_044432785.1 Eubacteriales bacterium
TGCTGATTCATTGATAGCACAAGTTTGGTTGGAAGTGGCATTTTTACGGTTTCGAGATTCGAGGTGAGTTTGTCGTGGGGCACGGATGCTCCCTGAGCCGCTCTTTTTAAGAATTTACCCATTTTTTAACCTCCATTTTTTGCGTTTTCTTAGCCATTTGTATCACAAAATTGGTTATTTCGCCTTTTTCGATTGAAACAACACCCTCAGACAAAGGACTTCATCTGAGGGCGTCACAAGACAATTATTTTAGGAAACTTGCAACTTCAGCTGCAAAGTCGTCCTCTGCCTTCTCGATACCCTCGCCAGTAGCGAAGCGAGTGAAGGCTGTGAGAGCAATTTTGCCCCCGAGTTCTTTTGCCACTGCATTGACGTGAGCCGCAACAGTGCTTTTTGGGTCTTTGACGAAGGGTTGCGCAGTGAGACAAATATCTTTGAGATATTTGTTGAAACGACCGGTGAGCATTTTTGTCAAAATCTCTTCGGTTTTGTTCTCGTTGCCCTTTTCTTCCTTCATGATGGCGAGGAGAATTTTCTTCTCTTTTTCAGCGGTCTCGGCATCCACTTCGGATTCGTCAAGGTAGGTGGGGTTCATAGCTGCAATTTGCATTGCAATATCTTTTCCGAGTTCCACCACTTTAGTGGTATCAGAAATCCCTTCCACAGAGAGGTTCACCAATACGGCGATTTTACCATTCATGTGGATATAAGGCACACTTAGTCCCTCAGCGTAACGCACAAAGCGACGGATGTTGATGTTCTCGCCAATGGAGAGCACCTTGTCTGCAGTTACGTCGTTTACGGTGCGATCGGTTCCAGGGTATTGAAGTTGTTGTAGCGCTGCCACGTCAGATGGATTTTCGTTTGCCACAACGGTAGCAACATCTTTTACAAAGCCTTGGAATACTTCGTTTTTCGCAACGAAGTCGGTTTGAGAGTTGACCTCGAGCACTACGCCCACACCAGCCTCGGTAACAAGAGCAGAGGAAACACCCTCGGCTGCAATTTTACCAGCTTTTTTGGTTTGAGCGGCAAGCCCCTTCTCACGGAGCCATTCGATGGCTTTTTCTTTGTCGCCATCTGCCTCGGTGAGTGCTTTTTTACAGTCCATCATGCCAACGCCTGTGGACTCACGCAATTCTTTTACGTCTGCTGCTGTAAATGCCATAATTGATAGACCTCCTTAAACTTCAGTTGCTGCAGGCTCAGAACCATTGTCCTGACCTTGCTTACCCTCTTGAATGGCGTTTGCCATCACGCTTGCAATCAATTTGATTGCTCGGATTGCATCGTCGTTTCCAGGGATGACGTAGTCGATTTCGTCAGGGTCGCAGTTGGTATCCACGATTGCAACGATAGGAATCCCGAGTTTACGAGCTTCGTTGATAGCGTTGCGCTCTTTGCGAGGATCAACCACGAAAAGTGCTCCAGGGAGGCGTTTCATTTCGGTCACGCCGCCGAGGTATTTTTCAAGTTTTGCAATCTCACCCATGTGTTTGATGACTTCCTTTTTAGGAAGCATATCGAAGGTGCCATCCTCTTGCATCTTTTTGAGTTGAGCAAGACGATCCACACGACCACGCATGGTTTTGAAGTTTGTGAGCATTCCACCAAGCCAACGTGCGTTGACATAGTACATACCAACACGATTAGCCTCTTCTTTGATTGCCTCTTGTGCTTGTTTTTTGGTGCCGACAAAGAGCAAAGGAGCCCCAGATTCGCCCAAAGTGCGAACGAAAGCATAAGCTTCCTCGAGTTTCTTCACTGTTTTTTGTAGGTCGATGATATAGATGTTGTTGCGCTCTGTGTAGATATAGGTCGCCATTTTTGGGTTCCATCTACGGGTTTGGTGTCCGAAGTGAACACCTGCTTCTAATAGTTGCTTCATTGATACCACTGCCATGTTTTGTTGTCCTCCTAGTAATTTTAGTTTGATTCCTCTGGACACGTCATCTTCTCTGCCAATTTCAGGTGCGCAGTGGTCCTTGCACCTCGAAACACAGGGCAGAAAATCGGTTGTCCATGCGTAATGCATTTAGTATTATATCACACCGTGCTACAGATTGCAATAGTTTTTTCCATTTTTATTTCCTTTATTTTTGCTCTAGTCCAAGGGTGCTCTCCCCAACCAAAATAATGTCCTCGCCAAAGCGATGGATCGCCCCCCACGGGATGTATCGGCTCTGCTCACGACCAAGCAAACCAAAAAATCTCGTCCTTCCTAAGATGATCAGTGCGATGATTTTTCCGTTATCCATATCAATAGCAAGGTCCCCCACATATCCAAGGCGACTGCCATCCTCCACCGAAATGATCTCTTTATATCGTAGTTCTGTCATATTGTGTTCCATAAAAAATCCCCCTCAAAGTTACCTCTTTTAAGGTATGCTTTTGGGGGATTGTACTATTCTTTTTTCCTCGAGAAAGGGGTTAGTCCTTGATTTCGTCCCAGTATCGCTTGGCAGCCTGCTCAAGCTTATTCTCGGCGTACTCGTAATATCGTCGCCCCTGTAGTCCATCCGGCAGATATTGTTGCTTCACCCAGTGATGGTCGTAATCATGGGGGTAGAGATATCCTTGTGCTCGCTCTTGCCCTGCCGTATCGGCATGGACATTTTGGAGGTGACGTGGAATACGGCCAATCTTGCCAGAGCGCACATCTGCGAGGGCTGCATCCAGTCCTAAATAGGCACTGTTAGACTTGGGGGCCGTTGCGAGCAGCACAGCAGCATCAGCGAGAGGGATCCGTCCCTCTGGAAATCCAAGCATCTGGGCTGCATCCACACAGGATTTGACAATGG
>JAWXUK010000246.1:0-2752 GCA_044432785.1 Eubacteriales bacterium
CGATCCACAAATTCCTTGGGACTTTTGCCATTGAAGCTGCGCAACATCTGACAAAGCCACCCATCTTCCCCTGTCCCGACGATGCCATCACTTGCGAGGAGCAGGCAGTCCTCGGCTTGCAATTGCAATTCTACCTTCATGGGCACGGGGGGCTTATCCCCCTCAGCCACCCCCACAGGGAGGGAACTTCCTCCGATCCGACGGATCTCCTCCCCTCGCTTTAGGTAAGAGGGTGCTGCCCCGAGCTTGTATAGTCTCCCCTTCGCATTAAGGAGGTTAAGCTCGAGCAAATCCACCGTAGTAAACCCACCGGCATCCTCTCCCCGAAGGGCGAGTGCCGAACTTAAAATGAGCAGAGCTTGCTCGGTGTCCACCCCAGCTTGCAGAAAATTTTCGAGGAGTCGAATGGCGAGATGGCTCTCTCCTTTTGCCTGTTCTCCACTTCCCATGCCGTCGCAGAGCAGGACAAAAAGAGTGCCGTCTTTGCGTTTGAAATAGCTATTGCTATCCCCACTCACCACCTCGCCATCTTTGCGTGACGAGGCAACCCCCGCCACTGCCATAAAGGGTTCCTCTTGCGCAATTCGTATGGTTTCCCCCTCTGCGCTCACCCGAAGGGGTAACCCCAAGCAATGCGCTAGGGCGCTTCTCCCCTCCTCGGCGAGGAGTACCTCCACCCCCTCGCCTCGCACCTCTCCTTGTAGCAACCCACGAGAGTCCTCTCGCAATGTGACCTGTGCTTCCAGCCCCATTTCAAGGAGATAGTGACGCAATTTATGAGCTTTACGATGCTTCGGAGCCAGATCTTGTCCCATTTCTGTGGCAGTTTCGCTTAAAATATTGGATAATTGTTGATAATGACCACAGACAGCCACACGGCTCTCTCGAATCCGATGACTATATTGCCGACGATAAAGCAGCCGAATAAGCTCCTCATTCACAGCCCCTAAAAATTCCTGAAATCGTTGACAGCGATAGGAAAAATAAGCAGGAAAATCGCTTGCCTCTCCCTTTCCACGGCGCAACATCACCCCTGAGGCATCATTCATCGCATTAAAGGTGGAAACATAGTCTTTTTCCCAGCATTTTTCTCGCTGCACGCACTTATTGCACACTTTGTTCGCTGCTCGGTCGAATACCACTGCAAAGTCGTTTTCGTTCTCAGGAGGGGCAAATGCCGTTTTCAAGGTCTCGGAGAGCATGGCAAACGCCTTCGCCGTATCCTCTAGTTGCTCTCGTACTCGGGCAATTTCGTCGGTTTGATAGGTCATTTCTTCCTCTACTACTTTGGATTTTTCCATCCCCACGCTCACACGAGTGAGTAACTGTGGAGGAAGGCACAAAAAAATCACCCCACCCAAGAAGACCTCCAGCAAAATCCCTGCGCTTCCATAGGTTCCCATCGCCCAAAGCACGCCGATGCCGTTACCTAGCGTATATCCAAGGGCGACATAGTACCTCGATTTTCGATGGAAGAGCCCCCCACACAGACTGGAAAATCCCAGCATCATGATGTGATACGGAAAATCCAAAAAAACCAGATTAAACCCAAAGCCGAGAAGCACCCCCAAAACCGTCGCCACTCCCACCCCTTGACTCCAGCCCGCAAGCATGAGGAAGAGGGTCGCAACCGTCCGACCAAGTGAGACCCCCTCAATGAGCCACACCTCGCCGAGAGAGATCAGGATGCACCCCAAGAAAATGATCTCTGCCACTCGATATTGCTTGGTTTGCAGTCTGCCACGCCCTAGCCGAACCGTGAGCAGTACGCTATAGCTCCCCCACGAGGCAAGCCCCGTGATCGCAATCTCTCCCAGATAATACAGGGTTTCCATCCCAGTGCCACCCCCGTGATGAAGAAATCCCGTCACCCCGTTAATAACGGCTGCAGCGCTCGCTACCACCACAGGACGTTGTAGCCAGCGAATATCATAAAAGCAAAATCCGAGGGCAAAGACCAAAATCGCTGCCGAGACATAGCGCAGTCCCGTCGCAAAACTATGTAGGCTCAAATACCCCAAAATGGCACCTAGTAGGGATGCTCCACCACACAATCCTGCTCCCGAAGCCGCCACCATAGCCACCCCAAAGGGGGCACACCCACCGAGGATCTCCCCCCCTGCTAGCACCGTCGTGAGCAAAAAATGTATCCCCACTTCCATGGTGCGCACAAGGTTTAACTCCCCCTTTTTCGTATAGCGCTGATAGATTGTTTGCAGATTTTCTTTGGTGATCATACCAAATCCTCCTCTTTCGTAACCGGAATTGATTGGAAATATTTACCATTATATTCCATTCCTACTGCAAAGTTCGTCTAATTTTGTTTGACGGAATCTACCTTATTGCGTCTTTGTCTGAAGTATGATATACTTATCATGAGAAAATGGAAGAAATTTTTCGACCACCCCACAATTTCCTGCAAAAATATCCCCCCATCTTGAAAGGAAACCCACTATGTCAGAAGTATCCTACGAGCAGTTAAACCTCTCCTCTGCCATGATGCAAGCAATCGCCAAAAAGGGTTATGTCAATGCAACATCGGTGCAGGCGCAGTCCATCCCCCACTTTTTAGAGTGGAAGGATGTCATCGCAAAGGCACCTACGGGCACAGGCAAAACCTATGCTTTCGGCATCCCTATGATCGAGCACATCGACCCTGAACTCCACAAAATTCAAGGCCTCATCCTCGCCCCCACACGGGAACTTGCCATCCAAATCCGTGACGAACTGCATCATCTATGCTCCTTTGTGC
>JAWXUK010000247.1:0-2693 GCA_044432785.1 Eubacteriales bacterium
TAGATTGTCCCGAAGGGGTCACCCCCTCCTTCGACCTACAAGGGGCACACCTCTGTGCGGGTTTTATTGATGCCCACTGTCACTTGGGTGTTTTCGGTGATAGCCTTGGCTTTGAGGGTGAGGACGGCAACGAATGTACCGACCCTTGCACCCCACATCTGCGCAGTATCGACGCCATCAACCCACTCGATCGTGGTTTTTCAGATGCTCGTAGTGCAGGTGTCACCACGGTTGCGACAGGTCCCGGCTCGGCAAACCCCATTGCAGGGCAATATACTGCCATGAAAACCACAGGAAATTGCGTGGATGATATGGTGATTATGGCGCCACTTTCCATGAAATTTGCGCTAGGTGAAAACCCCAAATCGGTCTATCACGACCGTCGTGAAACCCCCACCACTCGCATGGCAACAGCTGCCATCATCCGAGAAAACCTCTATCTCACCAATGAATATTGGGAAAAGATTCAACGAGCCGAAGAGGACGAGGACGAAAATCCCCCTGACTATGACGCAAAGCTCGAAGCACTGCTCCCCCTCCTCAAAAAGGAACTTCCCATGCACATCCATGCTCACCGAGCAGACGATATCCTCACAGGGGTACGGATCGCCAAGGAATTTGACCTTGATTTCGTTATTGTCCACGGATCGGAAGGGCATCTCATCGCCGAGCATTTGAAGGGGGTTGCTGTCATTACAGGGCCAAACTTCGGCTCTCGCTCCAAGCCAGAACTTCAAAACCTCTCCCTCGAAAATTCACATAAACTCTGCGAGGCAGGTGCTCGTGTCGCCATCTGCACCGACCACCCCGAAACCCCCATCGAATATCTCCCACTCTGTGGATCCCTCGCTGTGCGTGGTGGGATGTCACCTGAGCAAGCTCTCCTCGCCATCACTCGGATTCCTGCAGAAATTCTGGGTCTTTCTCGTCGAATTGGCACTCTTGCTCCTGGAAAAGATGCTGATTTCGTCATCACCACCGGTCATCCCCTCGATTTTACAAGCAAGGTGATCGCCGTCTTTATCAACGGAAAACAGGTGGAAGGGGAACCCATCCCATGCTAGAGGTACAATCTCTCTTCTGTGGTTATCGTGGGGTGGATGTGGTCAAAGACCTCTCTTTTTCGGTGAAACGAGGCGAGAAACTCTGTGTCATCGGCGCAAATGGTTCTGGAAAGTCCACATTACTCAAAGGACTGATGGGACTTGTCGAGACCCGTGGCAAACTGGAACTCGATGGAATCTCTATCCACACCCTATCGGCAAAAGCACGAGCCCAACAGCTTGGCTTTCTCTCTCAAACGCCACCCACCCAGTTTTCCTATTCTGTGTGGGATACCGTGGCGATGGGGCGATATTGTCACCGAAAAGGGATGGTTTCTCCCCTATCCAAGGAAGAAACCCAGCTCATCGACCACTGTTTGAGCGAAGTGGGACTGTGGGAGAAGCGAGACACTCTCATTTCTCATCTATCAGGTGGACAGGTGCAACGTGTCTTTTTAGCTCGTATTTTTGCGCAAGATCCCAAGATTATCCTCTTAGACGAGCCCACAAACCACCTCGACCTAAAGGTGCAGATCGAACTCTACCAATTTTTAGAGGATTGGGTGTCCCAGAAAAATCGTGCCGTCATTTCGGTTGTGCACGACCTCAATAGCGTCCAAAACTTTGCAAGTCGTGTGTTATTGCTCCACGAAGGTGCCACCCTTGCCTATGGATCTACCAAAGAGGTGCTCACTCCTGAGCATTTGCAGCAAGCGTACGACGTGGATTTATGGGGATATTTTCAAACTTGTTATGAACAATGGAACACTCGCTAGTACTGCACTAGCGAGTTTTTTAACATTTATAATATCAATAAATCCTATCTCCCCGTTGGGGAGATAGGATAAAAAGTCTTACTTTTGTCTGTCTTTTTGATAAAGATAGAAGAAAAAGGGTGCACCGAGCAGCGCAGTCACTGCTCCCACCGATAATTCCGACGGAGATAGGATGGTGCGTGCCACGGTATCTGTCGCCACCATGAGGGATCCCCCCACTAAAAAAGAGGCAGGGAGCAGTTCCTTATGCCGATTGGAAACGAATTTTCGTGCGACGTGAGGGGAGATGAGATCCACAAAACCGATGGTTCCAGTGATCGAGATGCACCCTGCTGTGATGACTGCCATGACCAGAAAGGCGATCCACAAAAATCGAGTGGTGTTCACCCCCATGGCTTGTGCCTGTGCACTGCCGAGAGAGAAAAGATCGAGCTCATTGCTGTAGCAAAGCAAAATCCCAAGCCCCACCCCCACAATGGGGAGCACCAACCAAACATACTCCCATCCTCGCATGGCGAAGGAGCCCATTTGCCAGAGTTGTAGCTTTGCCGAGTGCTCCCCCGAGAGCGAGGTGAGCAGGGTGAGCAGTCCGTTGAAGAAGAGGGATAGCACCATTCCTGTGAGCACCACCGTCGTGGGTGAGAGGGAAAAATCCACCCGATAAGAGAGCCATAGCACGAACAAAATGCTCATCACTCCAAAGACAAATGCCGAGACCAAGGTGGGGAGCCATCCGAAAAAGACGA
The DNA here is from genome assembly GCA_044432785.1 of Eubacteriales bacterium. Lineage (GTDB taxonomy): Bacteria > Bacillota > Clostridia > Oscillospirales > Oscillospiraceae > JAWXUK01. The sequence continues at coordinate 2,566 of JAWXUK010000247.1, forward strand.
GATCCACGCCAAGCAAAATCACAAGTGCTGCACCGAAGGAGGCACCCGATGACACCCCCAAGGTAAAGGGGGATGCCATGGCATTTTGTAGCACCGACTGCGCCACCGTGCCACTGATGGCCCGCCCG
>JAWXUK010000248.1:0-2676 GCA_044432785.1 Eubacteriales bacterium
GATGTTGGGGGAGATGTTATGAGGTTTTTTCTGGTGGTTGTGCTTGTTTTTAGTATGCAGACCCCTGTTTTCGGGATGGAGTCCTTTGAAGTGGAGGGGGTGGAGGAACTCTATCAAGAGGTGGAAGGGGTCGGGATTGACCCTGAGGGAAGTTTGGAAGATGGGGTGAAAACTCTGCTTAGGCAAGGGGTTTCTGCTCTGGATGGGCTACTTCGTGGAGGGCTTTCGACGGGGGTTCTTCTTCTGGGCGTGGTTTTACTGTGTGGACTGGGAGAGGGTGTTGCCGGTTAGGGGGATCGGTTTGAAGTGGTGGTCATGGCCGGGGCACTTGCTGTGACCGGGTTATCGGTGGGGGAGGTCGGGACCATGATTTATTTGGGGCAAGAGACCATTGCTCGAATCACGGCTTTTTCTGGGGGGTTGCTCCCTGTGATGACCCTGCTGACCGTTGCGACCGGTGGAGTGAGTGCCGGGGTGGCGAGGCAAGGGGCGACGGTGCTCTTTGCGAGTTTGCTCATTCGGGTGATTGATACTATTTTGATCCCCCTCATTTATGCCTATATGGCGACCTGTTGCGCTGAGGCTGCCGTGGGCAATCATGGGCTCAAAAAGGTGGCTGATCTCATTAAATCCACCGTAATTGGGTCGATCACCACGCTTTTGATCCTCTTTGTGACCTATTTGACGGTGAGTGGTACCATTGCAGGGAGCGCCGATTTGGTTGCAGTGCGTACCACTAAAATTGCACTTACTCGGGTGGTGCCTGTGGTGGGTGGGATTTTATCCGATGCTGCCGAGACCGTTTTGGTTGGTGCCGGGATGCTTCGTGGGACGGTGGGGGTTGCTGGGATGTTGGCGGCGATTTCCATCTGCTTGCTCCCCTTTATGGAACTCTCCATTCACTATTTGACCTATCGGATTACGGCAGCACTTGCTGGTACCGTGGCAAATCCGAGGCTTACCAACTTAATTGAGGGACTTAGTTCTGCGTTTGGACTGATTTTGGGGATGACAGGTGCTTGCGCTCTGCTTTTGCTCATTAGTATTGTCTCGGCGATTTCGGCGGTGGTATCATGATGGAATTACTACGTCAGTGGCTGTTGGGGATGATTGGAACTACCATTTTGGTTGCGATTGCAGATGGATTGATGCCCTCTGGGGGCGTGAAGCAAGTGGGGAAGATTGTGTGTGGATTGATGCTACTGGTGATGATTGTGAAGCCGTTACTGACCTTGAGTGAGGAGGCACTGGTGGCGATCAGTGAGCCGTGGTATCATGGGAGCGAGGAGGAAGAGATGGAAAAATATTATAATGATCAGATGAAATCTATCATAGAAGGGAAGATTGCATCATACATTATGGACAAGGCGACCGAGAGCGACTGTTCTGCCGAGGTAGTGTGTGAACTGAGTGAGGACGGCGTATTTGTCCCGATACAGGTCATTCTGGGTGGAACGTGGGAGATTGAGAGCCTGTCTCACATGATGGAAGAATTGGGGGTGGAAGAGATGATCTATCGAGAGGAGGTGAGTGTGGAATGAAATTTCCACAAGTGAACTGGAAATCCACTCTGGATCAGTATAAATATGTGCTTTTGGTGATTGTCGCAGGGGTGCTTTTGATGGCGTTGCCGACTGGTGAGAGCGAGATGATCCATGAAATGGAAGTGGCGCAGAGCTATGATGTTGCGGCATTTGAGTCACGGCTTGGCGCTGTGCTCTCCCTTATTGATGGGGCAGGAGAGGCGCAGGTCATTGTGACCCTGAAAAATGAAGGGAAACGGATTTTGGCGCAGGATATTGAGCAAGAAGGAGGTGGCGTGGCGACCGTGAGCACCGTGACCGTCAACGCTGGCACTGGGGTGCAAGAGGTTGTGGAGGTTGAGCATCAGTATCCACAATTTCAAGGGGTTGTGGTGGTGTGCGAAGGGGGTGGGAACCCTCAGGTGAAACTGGATTTGATTGCTGCTGTGTCGGCACTGACCGGCTTGGATAGCAATGAGATTTCGATTAGTAAAGGTTCGGTGCACTCGTGAGTGGTGCAAAATTTAGGAGGATTTATCATGACAACAGGGAAGAAAAATGATTTTACCATGATTTGGAAGAGGAATGCAGTTGCCGGTGCTATCACCCTCTTTGTCTGTGCGGCGGTGTATCTCAATTGGAGTTACGATCAAGAGGTGGAGTCTGGGAAAACGCTGGGTGAGGCTGCGATGGTAGCAGGGGAGACAAGTGATCCTCTCCTTGAGGAGACCACGCTTAACGTGGTGGAGGAGGAGAACAATTACTTTGCGACGGCTCGGCTGAATCGTCAGCAGGCGAGGGATAGTGCGCTGACCTTGCTGCAAGATGCTGCAGTGAGCAGTGAGGATCCTACTCTGCTCGACCAGACCAATGCAGCCATTGCAACCATGGCGAATTTTACCGTGACCGAGGCGCAGATCGAGAATTTGGTGATGGCAAAGGGGTATTTGGACTGCGTTGCCTTTATCGGAGATGAGTCTATCAGTATTGCAGTTTCCCTTGTGGAAGGGGGGATGACCGATGCAGATACGGCGAGGATTGTGGATGTGGTCAATCAGAGTACTGGATTTGAGGCGAGCCAAATAAAAATTATCGAAGTGGAATAAAAACTGTTGCAAATGCTAAAAAGATGTGGTACAATATAACAAAAGAT
>JAWXUK010000249.1:0-2667 GCA_044432785.1 Eubacteriales bacterium
TACAAGAAGTGATAAAGATGATATTGCATGTGACGTTGACACGTTTTGCCGAGGTGTTGCCAAAAACACGCAAGATACGGAGTGCTTGGGTATTGAGTGCCTCCATCGAGCGAAGGAGAGGGGTCTTTTTATCGAGGGATTCCCCTGTATAGGAGCAAAATGCAGTTGGGATACAGAGGGTGCCATCTTTGATGAAGGCGTAGGAAGTGGTGTCCCACACGGTGTAACCACGTGCCTCGAAGGTGCTACGGATACCTCCGTTAGGGAAGGAGGAAGCATCGGGCTCCCCTTGGATTAACTCCTTACCAGAGAAATCCATAATGATTCTGCCGTCACCGATATCGCTGATGAAACTATCATGTTTTTCAGCGGTCATCCCTGTCATGGGTTGGAACCAGTGGGTGTAGTGGGTGGCGCCCTTTTCCACTGCCCAGTCCTTCATGGCATTTGCCACCACATTAGCAAGATCGGAATCGAGGTGCTTGCCCATGGAAATGGTGCGTTTGAGGGATTTGTAGGTTTCTTTTGGGAGTTTTTCACGCATTACTGCGTCGTTAAACACCAAACTGCCGAATAGCTCTGGAATGTTCTTTGTCATCATGTTGTCCTCCTATAGTAAGTAAAATGGGTTGCTTTATTTGCACATTGTAGTGGTTTATTGACTTTAGCTGAAGGGAAAAAGTCTGCCAATGCAAGGGACAAACGCAGCGAAATAAAAATAGATGTACAACCCTTTGTTGTATCATCTGTACCCATTATACCCCGAGGAAAGCCGTATTGTCAATGGAATTTTCGGTTTTTGCAACTTTCTGGCATGTTGGATAAATTGTAAGGTTGGTGGGGGTGATTTGTTGGTGGATTTTGCCATTTAGTTGACATAAAATGTACAAAGCCGTTCTTGACAAAAGAGAGGACAACAGGTATAATAGAGATAGCAACATCGCACAATGCTGATGAAATCTGGATTGGTGCGGTGGTGTTTGTCATTTATTTGGAAGAAGGAGTAGATCGTATGAGAGATTATGAGAAGGAATTAAAAGAGCGAGTGGCATTCATTAAAAAACAACTGGTGTTGTCTCAAACCACGGGAATAATCTTTGGGAATAGTGGCGGGAAAGATAGTATGCTCGTGGGCATTTTGTGCAAAAAAGCCTGCGATAATACCGTCGGCATCATCATGCCCTGTGGCTCGAATCGAAACTACAACATGGATTTGAATGATGCCCAAGAGATGGCGCAACAATATTCTATCGAAAGTCGTGTGGTGGATTTGACCGCTGTGCGTGATTCCCTTTTAGGCGAGATTGTGAAAGGCGGCACCGTGGATGATCGTGCCACAAATAACGTTGCCCCTCGATTAAGGATGACCACCCTTTACACCATTGGTACGGCTGAAAACCGTGTGGTGGCTGGGACAGGGAACCGCAGTGAGGGACATATGGGCTACTTTACCAAATGGGGGGATGGCGCCTTTGACTTTAACCCTATTTCGGACTTGACGGCCACAGAGATTTTAGCCTTTTTGAAATACTTGGGTGCCCCTGAGTGGATTCAGACAAAAGCTCCTTCGGCTGGGCTATTTGATGGGCAGACCGATGAGCAAGAGATGGGTGTTACCTATGCTGCCATTGACCGTTTCCTTGAGACAGGGGAAGGGGAAGAGGAAGATCTTGCTATCATTGCACGGTATCATCGTGTCAGTCAGCACAAACGCCGTCTGGCTTATACCTATTCCAATCAATAAGATTATAACAACTCAAAAAGGGCTAGCTTTTTGAGCATGAAAACCTCTCCTAACAATAGGAGAGGTTTCTTTTTTGGAATTTTATAGCATAAAAATGGGGGTTACTTCGATTGAAGTAACCCCCATGATTTGTCGGGATAGATGTTTTGGTATCTTAGAAGACTCCTTGTGCGATCATTGCATCGGCAACCTTTTGGAAGCCTGCGATGTTAGCACCTGCGACAAGGTTGTAGCCTAGTCCGTAGCGCTCAGCAGAGGCTGCAGAGTTATCATGGATGTTTTTCATGATGCTTTTGAGTTTGGCATCCACTTCCTCTTCGCTCCAAGAGAGACGCTCGGAGTTTTGGGACATTTCGAGTGCGGAAACAGCAACACCACCGGCGTTGACTGCTTTGGAAGGAGCCACGACAAGGCCTTTGCTCATCAAGAAGCCAAGAGCTTCGTTGGTGGTGGGCATGTTGGAGACCTCGATGTAGTATTTGACACCGTTTGCAAGGATTTTGTTTGCTTCGTCCATGCCAACTTCGTTTTGGGTTGCAGAAGGCATAACGATATCAACTTTACAGCTCCAAGGTTTTTCACCTGGGAAGTATTGACAGCCGAATTTATCAGCATAATCTTTGACCTTATCACGGCCAGAGACACGCATTTCGACGAGGAAATCGAATTTTTCTTGGGTGTTGACACCGTCGGGATCGTAGACATATCCGTCAGGACCGGAGACAGTGACCACTTTTGCGCCAAGTTCGGTTGCTTTTTGGCAGAGACCCCATGCGACGTTACCAAAGCCGGAAACTGCGATGGTTTTGCCCTTCATGTCGTCTTTTTGATGCTTTAGAACTTCGGCGAGGTAGTACACTGCGCCGTAGCCGGTGGCTTCTGGGCGAATGAGGGATCCACCGTAAGCCATGCCTTTACCAGTG
>JAWXUK010000250.1:0-2662 GCA_044432785.1 Eubacteriales bacterium
GGAGGGAAAACGTCGAGCACACGGTCGATGGTGTTAGCAGCGCCGATGGTATGTAGGGTGGAGTAGACAAGGTGACCTGTTTCGGCTGCGGTAACTGCGGTTGCGATGGTTTCGAGGTCACGCATCTCTCCGACGAGGATGACGTCGGGATCTTGACGAAGGGCTGCACGGAGTGCCGAAGCGTAGTCGGAGGAGTCCACCCCCATCTCCCGTTGGTTGATGATACATTTTTGGTGACGGTGGAGGAACTCGATGGGGTCCTCGAGGGTGACGATATGTCCGTAGTGTTTTTTGTTGATGGTGTCGAGCAGAGCAGATAGGGTGGTGGATTTACCACTACCGGTAGGTCCTGTGACCAGAACCAAACCACGTTTGAGATCGGTGGTTGCAATGATAGAAGGGGCAAGCCCGAGTTTTTCAACTGAGGGGACTTCGGTGTTGATAAGACGAGCTACCAAGGCACAGGAACCACGTTGACGGAAGGTATTGACACGAAGACGTCCAAGACCGTCGACACCGTGTGAGAAATCGATCTCCCCACGCTCCTCAAACTGTGGTTTGAGGGACTCGGGTACGATGGTATCAATAATGTGCTCGGTGTCTGCAGGGGTGAGGGGTGGGAGTCCTAGATCTTTCATTTTACCGTCCATACGACACGAGGGGGACTTACCTACGCTGAGATGGATATCGGAGGCACCCATTTTCGCCGCCATTTTGAACAGTTCATCTGCATCAATCGCCATAATTTTTCTCCTTCTATACTAGTGACCACCTGCGGTCAGTCTTAATACTTCACTCACTGCGGTAATGCCATCTTTCACGCATTCGATAACACCCATACGAAGGGTGTTCATGCCACCTTGGATCGCCATTTCTTCCACCTTTGCAGTGGATTCAGATTGTGCGATGGCTCGTTTTAAGCCGTGGTCGACCTCCATGATTTCGTAGACACCCATCCGTCCGAAAAATCCAGATGGTCCACAGATTTCGCATCCTTTGGGTTCGTAAACCGTCAGTTTTGTGCCTGGTTCCAGATCCAAAATCTTAAGCTGTTCCTCGGTTGCTTCCATTGGTCTTTTGCAGTGGACGCAGAGGCGACGGACCAGACGTTGAGCGATCACGCCGATTAAGGAGTCGGCGAGCAGGAAGCTCTCCAGTCCCATATCGATCAGACGGGTCACCGTTGCAGCTGCACTGTTGGTATGGAGGGTTGAAACCACAAGGTGACCTGTGATGGATGCTTGGACGGCGATACGAGCTGTCTCTTGGTCACGAATCTCGCCGATCATGATGATGTCGGGATCCTGACGAAGAATGGAACGAAGGGCCGCTGCGAAGGTCATTTCTGCTTTGACATTGACCTGCACCTGATTGATTCCGGCGATACTTGCCTCAACCGGGTCCTCAACCGTGATGATGTTAACATCCTCTTTGTTGAGCTCGGATAATGCAGTATATAATGTAGTGGATTTACCACTACCTGTCGGACCGGTAACCAGCATGATGCCGTTTGGCCGAGAGATGACTCGTTCAAACTGGGCGAGTTCGTGAGGACGGAAGCCGAGTTCAGACTTATCACGGGTCAGCGCTTGGGAGTTTGCCACACGCATAACGATCTTTTCGCCGTAGTAGGACGGCAGCATAGAAACACGGACGTCGTAGTCAATATGGTCAAGGGTGAAGCTGATACGACCATCCTGAGGTTTCCGTTTTTCGGAGATGTCCATGCCTCCCATGATTTTGATACGGGTTGCAAGTGCCGACATCAGTGTGATGTCGTATTTCATTTGTTCCACCAAATCGCCATCGATACGATACCGTACACGGATATGACGCTCGAGAGCATCGAAGTGGATATCCGAGGTACGGGTACGCACAGCTTGCTCGAGCACCGAGCGAACCAGTGCGACGATGGGGGCATTGTTCATCTCTTCATCTTCGTTTTCGGCTGCGGTAGCAAGCTCTGCGAGCTGTTGTTCCCGTTCTGCAGTGTACTGCTCGGCAGCTTGCATCGCCTTGTCGTTACCGAAGTGACGATCGAGTAGAGAGTCTATCTCACGTGTGGTCGAGATCCGAGGATCGACGTGGAGATTTGTGATGATCGCGATATCGTCCTGCGCTAAAATATCGAAGGGGTTCGACATGGCTAGCACGAGCTCGTTTTTCTCGAGATTGAGTTCAATGGGAACCACGTTGTGTTTCCGTAAGACCGTGATGCTCACTAGGTCTGTGAGTTCCTTTGTCAGACGCAGTCCAACGAGGGGGACGTATTCAATTCCTGTTTGGGTCTGTAGCACTTTCACCAAATCCTGTTCAGTGACCAAGCCTTCACCGATGAGATATTCTCCCAGTTTTTGCTTGGATTGCTTCTGACCTTCAAGGGCTTCTTTGAGTTGTTCTTCGGTCAAATAGCCTTCTTGTATGAGCACGTTTCCTAAACGTACTTTTTTACGTATTCCAGCCATCGGTACCTCCATGCTTCGTCCTACACACCGTTACATAGGACGACTTGAGTATTTTAGGTTATGCTCGAATCAGTCATTTAATTCGCAGCTTTTGCAATGGTTTTGACCAGTTGATCTTTTCGATCGGTCTTTTCCCAACCGAGGTCAAGATCCTCACGTCCCATGTGACCATAGGCAGCCACTTGACGATAGATGGG
>JAWXUK010000251.1:0-2658 GCA_044432785.1 Eubacteriales bacterium
CGTCCTCCCCTGCCTCTCCCTCGGGTTCTACCCCATGTGCTATATCGCACGTCAAACCCGAGCTGCCATGCTCGACTCCATCAACCAAGAATATATTAAAACTGCCCGAGCCAAAGGTCTAAAACCCAACAAAATCATCTTCAAGCACGCATTGCGTAACGCACTCATCCCTGTCATCACCTACCTCGGCCCACAAGTGGCATTCACCCTATGTGGTGGCTTCGTGGTGGAACAGGTATTCACCATCCCAGGGCTCGGACGTTACTTCGTCCAATCCATCGCAAACCGTGACTACCCCGTCATTATGGGAACCACCATCTTCCTCGCCTCGTTCATCATCATCATGAACCTCGTGGTGGACATCCTATATGTCTTGGTGGATCCTCGCATCAGCCTTGTCAAGAAAGGAAGCTAATCCATGAAAGAGAAAAGCCCCGTCAGAATGGGATCTCTCCACCCCGACGTGGAGGACATCCTCGACTGGAACACCTTACAAGATAGCGACTTCGCCCCCGCCACCGAAGGGGAACGTGCCGACTTCATCCCCGACCGTAAAAGCGCCTCCTACTGGTCGGACGCATGGCTTCGCCTCCGTAAGAACAAGGTGGCAATGGTGGCAATGGGAATCATCATCTTGATCTTCCTCTTTGCCTTTGTGGGACCAACCTTGGTTCCTTACGGCTACACCCAGTTTAATTCAGGGGGAGAAAACCTCCACCCTTGGCACTATAGTTACGAGGACCAAATCGCCCTCGCCGAAGCCACAAACGCAGTCGACCCAGAAGAGGCTGTCGCCCAAGCCATCGCCGAAGCCGAAGCAAAGGGAGAAACCCTCTCTACGGTGGATATCGCCATCATCCGAGCCAAAGCCTCGGTGGCAACCGAGGTCACCGATGCAAACGGCAAGGTCCTCAAGGGTAACGACCTCACAAACTATTATATCGCCGAACTTGGCATCGAAGCTAAGCCTTTCGGCTACTCCTTCGACGAACTAGAACGCATGGAAAATGGCGAAACCGTCTTCCCCCACGTCTTCGGAACCGATCGTTTCGGACGTGACACCATGGTGCGTATCATGATCGGTACCCGTGTCTCCATGATTGTCGGTGTCTGCGCTGCCCTCTTGGTTCTGGTCATCGGTGCCATTTATGGCTCTATTTCGGGCTATTGTGGGGGTAAGGTGGATGTGGTCATGCAACGCTTGGTCGAGATCATCTATGCCATCCCCGAGGTGCTGGTCATCTTGCTCATATCAATGGTGATGGACTCGGTACTGATGGAATATGTCAACTCGACCAATAACTTCATCACCCAAGGGATCACCATTTTAGGAACCAACCTCATCGCCCTCTTCATGGCATTCGGTATGCTCTATTGGGTCACAATGAGCCGTATCATCCGTGGACAAATCCTCCAACTCAAAGAGCAAGAATACGTCACTGCAGCACGTGCCCTCGGCGCTAAGGCACCACGCATCATCACACGACACCTCCTCCCCAACTGCGTGGGACAAATCGTGGTCACCACCTGTCTGCAAATCCCCTCAGCAATCTTCCTTGAATCCTTCCTCTCCTTCTTAGGAGTGGGTGTCTCTGCACCACTGCCAAGCCTCGGCTCTATGGCATCCGAAGGACTTAGTGGTATCACAAGCTACCCCTATCGCCTCTTCTTCCCAGCTGTCATCCTTAGCTTGATGATCCTATCCTTCAACCTCTTCGGAGATGGATTGCGTGACGCACTCGATCCAAAACTCAAAAAATAACAAAGGAGGAGACCCATTTATGTCCCAACCAACCAACAAACTGCTCGAAATCAAAGATCTACACGTCTCCTTCTTCACGCCAGCCGGTGAAGTCAAAGCTGTTAGTGGTGTCACTTACGACATCGGCTACGGCGAAGTCATGGGCGTGGTCGGAGAATCAGGCTCCGGCAAAAGCGTCAGCGCCTACTCGGTTATGGGCCTGCTCCAGTCCCCCGGTAAGGTCATCGGAGGTTCCATCACCTTCGAGGGGGAGGACGTCCTCGCCTACGACAAAAATCAAATGACCGACTTCCGTGGCAACAAGGTGGCAATGATCTTCCAAAATCCTATGACCTGCCTAAACCCAGTCTACACCATCGGAAACCAGCTCATCGAAGCACTCCGTGCCCACGATAAAACCATCACCAAAGATGAGGCAGCAAAACGTGCCATGGAAATGATGGAACTGGTGGGCATCAATAACGTGGACAAACGCATGACCCAATACCCCCACGAATTTTCTGGTGGTATGCGTCAACGTGTCATGATTGCGATGGGACTCATCTGCCACCCAAAACTCTTGATCGCAGACGAACCCACCACTGCCCTCGACGTCACCATTCAGGCACAAATCCTCGAACTCATGAAGGATCTACAAAAGAAAACCGAAATGGGGATCATCTTCATCACCCATAACCTCGGTGTGGTAGCCGAAATCTGCGACAAGGTCTCGGTCATGTACGCAGGACGTATCGTCGAGCAAGCACTGGTCGACGATCTCTTCTACAAGCCTTCCCACCCCTATACCTTGGGATTACTACGCTCCATGCCCCGTGTAGACGCCACCGACCACGAGCGCCTCATCCCCATCGAAGGCTCTCCTGTCGATATGCTAAACCCCCCCGAAGGGTGAGCCT
>JAWXUK010000252.1:0-2652 GCA_044432785.1 Eubacteriales bacterium
GGTATCAGTACCGAGCAAAATATCTAAAATCGCTTTGACATCTCCTCGTTTGAGGAGCATCACATTGCTACCGTCAAGCCCAGAAACATAGCGTATTTCTACGCCGATTGCGGGATCCAGCTCGCCAAGCAGAAATTCATCTGCTGTGACCATACTAACAACTGGTGTTGTGATATCCACCTTGTGATCTAGCATGTTTGACACTGCAGTTGCTGAAGATCCCAAGCTGATATTCATGATTTCTCCGATGGCGTCAAACTCCAACGGGGTAAATTCTTTATCCATTCTTTTGAATCGCTCCTTCTCTATTCCTCTAAATGAGTTTCTGCAATTTTGACCGCCACTTGTTTGTCGTAGACGCCCATGCGACCGTCAAACCATGTTCTACCTGAAATATTAAGGAAAACTTCGGAATCTTTTGGTTTTTTAATGTCAATAACATCTCCAACATTTAAGTGGAAGATATCAGCAAGGGTTAGATTTGTGCGTGCAAGTTCTGCGATAATCTCGAGCGAGGTATCTCGGATGGAATCAAAAATTTCTTTTGATTTATCCTCTCCTGTGCTACGCATCGTGGTGGAATTCTTCGTAATTTCAGTAAATACATTGATTAGGAAATTCCCTGGTAAACAGATGGAGAGCCGACCTTCGGCATTCGGGAATTTCACGCTTATATTGACAATGACCACTGTTTCATCATAACCAATGAGTTGGACTAAAGTGGGGTTGACCTCGGTACGAACGTAGTCGAATTCGAGGGGCATATAGCTCTCCCAGTTCCCTCCCATGACGGGTATGATATCGGTCATAATATTTTCATACATTTGCAATTCTACATCGGTAAGTTTGTAGTCGACAGGAAGATTCTTATCAGGATCTCCGGTTCCACCCATCATTCGGTCTAACATGGTGAGCATGACCGGAACATCAAGACTGAAAACAATCGGAATTTCCTCTTGAAGATCCTCACGATCTGCCTTACAGAGTGTAAGCACATCACTTTCTGTGATTGCATTTGAAAATTCGTAGTAGCGTTGTTCTTCCACCGAGTCAACTTCAAGATCGCAGTTGGCATGGAGGAGCGCATTGATTCGTGAGTTGATCACACGAGTATATCCTTCATAGATACTGGTGATCATACGAATACGGTCTTTTGTGAACTTTCTTGGGCTATTAAAGTCGTATTTTCGGTATTTTTTTTCAGCATCTACGTCATCTTTTTCATCTTCCATATCTCCTGAAAGTGCTGCGTTGAGTAGTGCGTCAATTGCACTTTGGGATAATACCTCTGCCACTTTTATGCCCCCCTTTACGATGTGAATTTACATTAAGAAATAAGGTCTTCGTTTCCGCTCTCGAAATAATATTTGTTCAGGCTATCCCCTAGTACGTCGGTGACATCCACTCCCGTAATCATCATTTCGACACGACGGTTTGTTGCTTGCAACTCTGGGACACTGTTATCTCCAATGGGTCGCCATTGTCCGTACCCACGGTTGACAAGGCGTGCTGGATCAAGTTCGCTGTTGATTTGTACGTAGACCAAAACCTCGACTGCACGTGCAGAGGAGAGGTGTCGGTCGGCATAGGGATCGTTCGGAGTGTCGGCCCGTGCCTGCGCTGTATGCCCCATGACACTGATTTCATCAATGTAAGGGATCGCGGCATTTAAAGGTCCAATGACACTGTCGAGCACGATTTGTCCCTGTTGTTTTAGAATGGAGCTATCTCCATCAAAAAAGATGGCATCGTCGAAAGAAATAAAGACAAAACCGTCACCCTGTGTGACCGAGATTGCCGATTCTGTTTCACTAGATTGAGCTGCAGCACTAGTTGTGAGGGCGATGAATAGCTCTTCTAATGCTTGTTCCACCTCTTCTTCGGTGAGTTCAGGGATGAGATCGACATCACCACCACTCTCTGGCTCATCGTTAGAGGGGCCGGCTGTTTCAGGATCTACCAAGGTGAGTGCATCAGGGTTGAAGGCACGCACGATAATTTCCCATTTTCCTTCATCAGTTGAGGACATCGCATAAAGCAACACGAAGAAACACAGTAGGAGCGTAACCATGTCGCCGTAGGTGCCCATCCAGTCTGCTCCACCTTCGTCTTTTTTCTCTTTTTTCATTTGTTACCACTCCCTTCTCTTTATGATGTCCGATTTGGGTGGGGATTAGTCTCCCCCACCTCCACCTTCGCTAGCTGCTTCAAGTCGGCTGCCTTGAGCGATGAAGGTAAGTAATTTTTCTCGAATAAATTTGGGGTTTGCGCCCGATTGAATGGACATAATCCCCTCGATGATGATCTCTTTACACAAAATTTCTTGATCGTCACGGGTTTGGAGGTTGGCTGCCAGTGGTCCGAAGAGCATGTGAGCCACAACACAACCATACAGGGTTGTAATCATTGCCACCGCCATGTCTCCTGCCAGTGCCCCTGCGCCACCACTCATGTCTCCCATGTTAGCTAGCATGTTGATCAGTCCCACCAAGGTTCCAACCATTCCGAATGCCGGTCCAACGTCTGCACCCTTTTTATACATCGCTATAGCTTCCGAGTGTCGAGTGGAGCCCTGTTCTAGGTCGTTTACCATGATTTCACGCACTTTATCGGGGTCGTTGTTATCCACGATGAGCATAATACACTGCTTGA
>JAWXUK010000253.1:0-2648 GCA_044432785.1 Eubacteriales bacterium
CAATTGGCGGGGTGGTACTGTGGCAAAACCTCAGCGTAGATTCGGTCAGTCGCACAGCCACCACCATCCGATATGTCATCCGAATGGATGAAATGCAAGAGGGGACAGGGGCAATGGTAAAAGAGGGATCAACCCTCGTGGATGTCATCAAAAACTACCCCATGGGAACCATCGTCTCTGCCGAAATCGTCCCAGCAGTCAAGCAAATTCAAAACGACATCGAACGTCGCCTAGATAACGTCCTAGTCGAGGGATACGAAGATGTCTACGCCACCATCGAATGCCAAGCAACCCATAACGAGACCCAAATCGTCCTCGACGGAGGGATGGAAATCCGAGTGGGAAATGACGTCTACCTTCGTGGCGAGGGCTACATGGCAGCCGGCTATATCGTCGATATCGAACGAATTGGAGGATAAGAGATGAAACTACTCGATCAAAACGGCAGACTCTTCGGAAAAATCAGCATCATCGACCTAATTGTGGTCCTCGCAGTTGTGATTCTATGTATCGCATTCTATGTCAAAAATAATGTCCTCACAGTAACGTCATCGGCACAAAATAACGTCGGAATCACGGTGGTTATGGTGGCAGAATTGGTTCCAAACTACCTCGTGGATGCCGTGCAAATCGGCGACTACGTCTATGACGAACTCAATACCACAGGGGGCCCCATCGGAGTCATCACAGATATCGAATACTTCGAAGCAGGGCAATACCGTGAGCTCTACGACGGCTCCTATGCGAAGGTCACAGGGGAGGACGAGCAAAACTTCCGTATTACCATCGAAGGCACAGGAATCTACCAAAACGGCAGATATATCATGAACCGTACCTTCGAAATCGGCGCCAACGCATCACGCTATTTCCAATCGAAATACGCACGTTTCTTGTGCCGAGTGGAAACGGTCTCTCTCACCCAATAGAAGCAGAGGAATTAAAATGAAAATTTTAATGGCAACCATGGCAATGGATATCGGAGGGGCAGAAACCCACATCGTGGAACTCTGCCGAGAACTTCGCCACCATGACCATACCATTATCGTGGCATCAGCAGGGGGTGTCTACGTCCCTCAACTCGAAGAGGCAGGGATCCTCCACATCACGGTTCCGATGAAACGACGAAACCTTAAGGACATGATTTCATCCTATCGTATCCTCAAATCCATCATAAAAGAGCACTCCCCCGATGTGGTACACGCACACGCACGCATCCCGGCATTTCTGTGTGGCATCCTCCAGAAGAAGTTGCATTTCCCATTCGTTACCACGGCGCACGGAGTCTTTCGCACAGGGGGTGGACTGCGCTACCTCACAAATTGGGGTGAGGGTGTCATCGCAGTTTCCGAGGACATCAAAACCTACCTCATCGAAGAATACCACTACCCAGCCGATAAAATCTCACTCACCATCAACGGCATCGATACCCAAGCCTTCTCCTCCCAAACCCCACCCGACCCAACCTATCAACGGACGGGAAATAACCTTTGCCACGTCAGTCGCCTAGATAAAGATCCGGCAATCGTCGGAAAATATCTCATCGACCTCGCACCCGACCTCGCCACAGTAATCCCGAATTTCTCGCTCCTCATCGTGGGGGGAGGGGATCAGCTCGAACTCATGAAGGAGCAGGCAAAACGGGCAAATGACAAAATCGGCAGAGAGTGCGTCCTCCTCACAGGGGCATCCACAAAGGTCAATGAACAGATCATGCTCGGAGATTTGTTTGTCGGAATCTCACGTTGCGCACTCGAAGCAATGGCAAGTGAAAAAACCGTGATACTAGCAGGGATCGCAGGCTACCAAGGAATTTTAACCCCCGAAGGACTCCAAGAGGCAACCGAGGGGAATTTCTGTTGTCGAGGGATGACTCCACTCACCAAAGACCTCCTCAAAGAGGGAATCCTCCAAGGGTTTGCACTCACACAGGAGGAGAGGGCAACCCTCGGTACATTCGGTCGCCAAGTCATAGAAGAGCACTATTCGGTCGGACGCATGGCAAACGACTACCTCGCACGATATCAAGATGCCATCACCCCACAATATAAGGTGGTCATCAGTGGATATTATGGATTCGAGAACGCAGGGGATGATGCCATATTGCAATCCATCCACCACCAAATCAATAGCGCCACGCAAAAAGAACAGGTGGAAATCACGGTACTCTCCAATAATCCACGAGCCACCACGGAACATTACGGACTCACAGCGGTGCACCGTCTTCATATCCCAGCCGTAATCCGAGCCATTTCAGCAAGCGACGCACTCCTCTCAGGGGGGGGAAGCCTCATCCAGGATCGCACCTCAACACGATCCCTCCTATACTACCTCTCCATCATCTCTCTCGCAGACCACCTCCGAAAACCAATCATGCTCTACGCAAATGGAATCGGACCAGTGGATAAACCCTATAACCGAAAAAGGGTGAAAAAGGTGCTCGATCGTGCCACGGTGATCACACTGCGAGATCAAGATTCTGCAAACGAACTCGCAGCCATAGGGGTAGACCAGAAGGAGATCAAGGTCACGGCAGATCCGGTCCTCAACATGATACCGGCAGGACACAACCGAGCCGAAGAACTCATCCAAGAGCTCGGGATCACGGATGAACTTTTCGTGGTATCGGTGCGAAATTGGAAGGGAAAACC
>JAWXUK010000254.1:0-2643 GCA_044432785.1 Eubacteriales bacterium
GAGCTCTGCCGATGCTATCTCGGCAGCACGCCCCGGCGCACGACGTGAGAACTTGGAAAACTATATCAAACGTCTTGAACGTTTGGAAGAGATCACCTCCTCCTTCCACGGTGTGGAGAAATCCTACGCCATTCAAGCAGGCCGTGAAGTACGCATCATGGTGCGCCCCGACCAAGTGACCGAGGATCGTATGGTCATCCTCGCACGAGAGATCGCCAAAAAAATCGAGGACGAGCTCGAGTATCCAGGACAAATCCGTGTCCATCTATTACGAGAAACCAAAGCAACAGAATATGCGAAATAAGAGATTGCCCACAAAGAAATTTGTGGGCAATCTTTTCCGTTAGAAGAAGATCTGCGCCCTTTCTCCTCAAAGATAGTGCCCTTCTCGGTTGGTACTTAAGGAACCTGCTCCCCCAAACTCCACACGAATCCCCAAAAGATAAAACGCCCCACCCTCTCAATTGCTGAAAGGGTGGGGCGCTTACTTTGTGTGAATGATTTAGTACTGAGGGGCGGCTGGCTCCTCGTAGAATTCAATTTCCT
Organism: Eubacteriales bacterium; assembly: GCA_044432785.1. GTDB lineage: Bacteria > Bacillota > Clostridia > Oscillospirales > Oscillospiraceae > JAWXUK01. The sequence goes on from JAWXUK010000254.1 coordinate 547, forward strand.
TGAGTTTAAACTCACCTACCAAACGGTTGAGTGATGAGACCTGCGCATTGAGCTCCTCACTTGTGGAGGCATTTTCCTCGGATGTAGCTGTATTTGTCTGGACAACCACCGAGATTTGGTGCATCCCTGCAGATAGGGTTTCGATATGTTCATCTTCTAGCTTCAAGGCGTCTGCCACTCCTGTCACGATGGTGATCAGTCTAATGACATCGTCCTTCATGGAATCAAAACTGCTATTGGTATCTGCTGCAAAAACACTGCCTCGTTTGACAGCCTCAAGAGTTGCTTCGATGAGGGTTTCACTCTCTTTTACGGCGTCAGAGGATTTCTGTGCAAGGTTTCGCACCTCGTCTGCCACCACGGCAAACCCTTTACCAGACTCTCCAGCACGGGCTGCCTCCACGGCTGCGTTAAGGGCCAAAATATTGGTCTGCATAGCAACATCGTTGATGGTCTTGATGATATTACTAACAGCTGCAGCAGAGGTGGAGATCTCTTCCATGGCTAGCATGAGCTTGCTCATCTCTTCGGCACTTCTCTCCACGGTTTCTTGGGTTCTCTCGCCGAGATGGCTCGCCTCGGTTGCGTTTGTGGTGTTCTCATGTAGGGTGCCTGCCATGGTGTCGGTTGTGTTGGTCAGTTCGTCCACACTTGCCGCTTGCTCAGTGGATCCATCGGCTAGGATTTGTGCGTTCATGGTGAATTGATTGGAAGCGGTCTGCACATCAGTAGAGGCTGCGCCAATCTGACTTAAGGTCATCGAAATGCCATCAATCAGCTTGATCATCGAGGTCTCGATGTGCTTAAATTCTCCCACAAAGGTCATACTTGGGTAAACGGTGAAGTTTTTGTGTGCTAGTTCAGATATATTTGTTTCAATCTCTTGGACCATCACCCGAAGCTCTCTCACCGATTCATTTAAGGAAGCCGATAATTTATTGACTTCGTAGACCTTGCTGTTTTCTTCAAACTTGAGGCTGAGATCCCCTTCTGCAAGTTTTGCACTCTCATCTGCAATGGCTGCCAATGGAAGGGCTATGGTATTTTTGATGAAGAAGATAGTGGTGATACAAACGCTCACGATGAGTGCGATACAGCCAAGCGTCATGTAAGCGGCAAGGTCGATATTATCCGAGAGTTGTTCATTTTCAATCTCAATGCGAGCATCCAACGCAGTGATCTCTTTCTCGAGACGTGCCACAAGTACCTCTACGTTAGGTGCCACCTCATCGTGGTAGATCTCCATGATGATATCAACATCTTCAGGAGGATGTTCCATAATCTTAGCACCTGCTGCGTGAACCGCTGCATGGGGCACCGAAATATCTGAAATCAAGCTTGCCATATCTGTATCTTCACGAATGAGCGAACTTTGGAGCAGTTGTCCCAATCCACAAGAGGTATCGCTTAAACTTCCTGTGAAATCGGTCCCCATCGTGACATATTCTAGCAGTCCCTTCGACCAAACATGGTGGGCTGAAACCGCTTCGAGCAATCCTGCCTTTTGTTCGTTATACTTTGTATTGTGATCATTTGTCACGTTGACATTCGCAATATTGTTCACAAACGAGACAATTTGTATGAATTGCAACATAAATATCACGATAAATCGCAATAACACTGCTTTTCGGATGGTCATTCTTTTTTTCAATATGATTCCCTCACTTTTCATCGTTAGCCAGAGGCTGCGCCGTACACTCGGAGATCTGTTTGTTCCCTCTTATATTGAGGTTCTCCATAAACAAAAATCACACAAAATGACGACATACTAGGACAAAATACCTCATATTATGCTATTTAATATTGTACTACATTTATTTAGAAAAGTAAAGGTTTTTTAGTGATAATTATTATTTTTTTTGTACAGAGATTGTGATATAATAGAGTGACATTAAATTTATGAGGTGCATGATATGAACAAGCGATATTTAACCGATTCTCATTTCCACTCCAGTATCAGTATCGACTCCCAAGCCTCCTTGATGGACCAAGCAACTGCAGCACACGCCATCGGCATGCAAGAAATTTGCGTCACCGATCACTGGGATGTTACAGAGGACGAGGCAGCCCCCGATTTGGCACAGTGGGAAAAAATTT
>JAWXUK010000255.1:0-2643 GCA_044432785.1 Eubacteriales bacterium
CCCTCCCTTCACACAAGGGGGGCATCGGGGGAAGGAGCCACGTAAAAGACACCCACAAGGGGAGCTGTGACAGGTGTGGAGGTATCGGCTACTTCCACTGGGGGAGGGGTTGGAGGTGCCTCCCCATGCCCGAGTGCTCCACCCACTGGATACATCTCCATCATGGGATGGTGTGGGGGTGGCATGTGGGCTGGACGTGGTTTTTCTAATTTAATAGAAAATTCCTCGTCCTTTATTTTTAAGGAACCTAGACCACTTGCGTCGAAAAGTTCCATCAATTCTTTGATTTCTTGCAGATTCATGGTGTTCTACCTCGTGTTATACAATTCTAAAAATCGCCTTTACCCTTTGTAACGATTGGCACAGAGGACAAAGACGATTTTTTGTGTTTCTTAAATATTGAGAAGTTTTTCGATGTGACCGACCAAATCGCCCACAGTTTTGAGCTCTGCGAGTGCTGCGTCAGGGATTTCGACGTCAAAAGCATCTTCGATTGCCATGTTCAGTTCCACAGCGTCGAGGGAGTCAGCCCCTAGATCCTCAACGAGTCGAGCCTCCATGGTCACCTCGTCGGGTGCGCAGTTCATAGACTCTACGATAACTTCTTTTAATTTTTCAAATGTCATGATGTTGTTTCCTCCAAGAAATAATTCAAATTTTTTATATAAAAAACTAGCTTTGTTATCATATCATAAGTCTACCCCCCTCGTCAAGTAGTTTAGTCCCATTTCTTATTTTTTTTTACAAAGTTACCCCCTAAGGAAAATCTTGCGTCCCACCCTCCCTGCCAAACTTCGGCGCAATCTCGCACGATACCAGTGGAATCACGATAACTCCTCTTTACGATGCCAAAATCCCCTCAAATCCAGTGGATGGAATCTGAATGGATTCCCTTGACTCTTGTGTTCTTTTTCGGTATGATAGGAGTATATTTATATTGTATCAGTTTAGGAGGGGATATTTTGTTTTTATTTGGCGATGAGTCCATCCCAAGTTTAGATCTGCTCACCTCTGCCATCGCAACGGTGCATCATGCCCCCCTCCCCCCCATCAATAAGACCCCTACTGGAAAACCCTATTTCCCAACCCACCCCCATTGGCATTTCAATTTGAGCCATAGCAAAGAATTTGTGGTCTGCGCTCTGGGTGAGACCCCTCTCGGGGTGGATATTCAATGTTGCAGAGTGGGATCCCCTTCCCTGATAAAGAGGGTGTGCTCGGCAGAAGAAGTGGCTTGGCTTGCAACCCAACCCAATCAAGGGCTTGGATTTGCTTGTCTGTGGACCCTCAAAGAAAGTTTTGTGAAATATCGGGGTGACGGCGTGGGCAACGGTATCAAACTTGCCACCCTTCCAACCCCTCTCCCCTCGACCCTCTCCCCCTTTCAAACCCTTGAATCAGAGGGACTTTTCTACCATCTTTGGACCCATCCACGGTTTGCTCTCGCCCTGTGTACACACGAGATCATCCCCCCTACCTTAGAGTGGCTCTCCCCTCTCCACTCGTGAATCGAGATATTTTTGTTCATTTTGCACAAAAAACCACCTCATCTTTTTCTGTAAAGAGGGCATTTCCTCCTTGACAATCCCGATCAAAAGGATTATAATTAATCCATAATAGTAATTACTACTATTTAGCCAAGGGACATTAGGTGCGAGCCATGAACTTACACCGATCTACCCTACTATTTTTAGGAGGTACAACATTATGTTTAGCACCACCCCAAAACACGAAGAGTTCCGTAAGACCATCCGTGAATTTGCCGAGACCGAAGTTGCCCCCATTGCCTTCCAACTCGACGTTAACAGTGAATTTCCCACCGAAGCCATTGCCAAATTAGGCAAACTTGGACTACTCGGTATTCCTTATCCTAAAAAATACGGTGGTGCTGGCTTGGATGCCCTTAGCTATGCCATCGCTGTGGAAGAGCTATCCCGTGTGGACGGTGGTACCGGAGTTATCCTCTCGGCACACGTCTCGCTCGGTGCTTATCCTATTTTTGCCTTTGGTACCGAAGAGCAAAAAGAAAAATATCTCACCCCCCTTGCCCGAGGAGAAAAACTGGGTGCCTTCGGTCTGACCGAAACCAATGCCGGTAGTGATGCCGGTGGTACCGAGACCACGGCCGTCCTCAATGGCGACCACTACGTCTTAAATGGTAATAAAATCTTCATCACCAACGCACCCATCGCAGATACCTACGTGGTGATGGCTGTTACCACCCCCGACATTGGCACCCGAGGAATTTCTGCCTTCATCGTAGAAAAATCCTTTGAGGGCTTTACTTTTAGCGATCACTATGATAAAATGGGTATTCGATCCTCCTCCACTGCTGAGCTCAACTTTAACGAGGTCAAGGTTCCCAAAGAAAACCTCCTCGGAAAAGAGGGCCAAGGCTTTAAAATTGCCATGGCAACCTTGGACGGTGGTCGGATTGGTATCGCTTCCCAAGCCCTTGGTATTGCGCAAGGAGCTTACGAAAAAGCACTGGAATACTCCAAAGAACGTATCCAATTTGGCAAACCCCTCTGTGCTCAACAAATCATCCAGTTCAAAATCGCTGACATGGCAACCAAACTGCGTTGCGCTCGTTTTCTGATTTACAGTTCTGCTGATTTGAAGGAGCAACATATCCCCTATGGC
>JAWXUK010000256.1:0-2627 GCA_044432785.1 Eubacteriales bacterium
TCCACGCCAAGCAAAATCACAAGTGCTGCACCGAAGGAGGCACCCGATGACACCCCCAAGGTAAAGGGGGATGCCATGGCATTTTGTAGCACCGACTGCGCCACCGTGCCACTGATGGCAAGCCCTCCCCCCACCAAAAAAGCGAGAAATACCCGTGGTAGACGAATATCCCATAGGATGGTCAGTTTGGTGGGAGAGATTTCTGTTGGGGTGTCAAACCACTGGTGGGAGAAGATTTCCACCAGTTCCCCAAGGGAATAAGGGGTGCTCCCCATCACGATTCCACACCAAATGACCACAAGTGGGAGGAGGAGCAGCTTCCTCTTCATTTAGGCGAATGCTTCAGGGTGGAGGATTTTTGCCATTTCTTCCACGGCGAGTACGATGTGTTGAGAGGAGCGTGAAGTGAGATCCCCATCAACGAGATAGACCTCGCCACCACTGATCGCATCCATTGCAGACCAAGTGGAACGGCTCAAAATTTCACCCACTGGATCCTCCATATAGGTGGCATTGGTTATGATAATTTGTGGGTTTCTGGTCAAGACATCCTCTTCCGAAGGGGAAATCCATCCGAATTGGTCGGCAAAGAGATTCACTCCCCCTGCCATTGTGATTGCTTCTGCTAAAAAGGTCCCCTCCCCTACTGTGAAGAGATAGGGGGCTGGAGAAATTTCAAAGTAAAGGGTTTTGGGCTCAAGTTCTGCCACGGTTTGGGTGACGGTTTCCAATCTGGTCTGCATCTCTTGGACCATTTCTTGCGCCTTTTCGGATGTTTGGGTGACCTCCCCTAAAAAGAGGATATCAGCGTAAATATCGTCAAAACTGGTGGCGCTAGGGAGATAGACCACCGAAACTCCGGCATCACTCAGTGGGGTGTAAGGGTCATCCCCTCCTGCGAGGTTGATTTCAGAGGAGACCACAAGGTCGCACTCTGCCAAGAGGAGTGCCTCCATATCTGGCACTTGAAGATCCACCACCATGGCAGTTTCAGGGACGCCTTCGAGCAGACTGGAATAGCTATCCACCACTGCCAAGGAATCTCCCAGTCCCAAACCAATCAAAATTTCGGTATTGGAGGGAGCGAGGGACATAATTTTCTCTGTGGAAGTGGGCAAAATGTAGCTTCGACCCATGCGATCCTCACCAGTTGTGGGGGTTATGGTTTCTGGGGTGGTTACCTCTGGGGTTGCGATCTCGGGATTGATGGGGGTGGAGGGTTCTTGTTGGGACGAGGTTGCGCACCCTGTGAGCAGGGCGAGGGAGAGTGCGAGTGTTGCGAGCAGTGTTGTGTGTTTCATGGGATACCTTCTTAAAATGATGTAGGGAAAAAAATACTGCCTTTCCCCTCGATGTGAGGGCAAGACAGGGGTTGCAAAGAATCTTCCTTCTTTGCAACATGGACATCGTGAAATCACCCACCCTCAGAGGTGATTTGTCCGTTGTGGTTGGGCAGTTCTCCCGACTTGGCATCACTCTACTACTCCGCCTTCCCATGACATTGTCACAGTGACTTGATTGGAGTTTCGTCCGCTTCACGGTTGCTGGGGCAGTTTGGGAATCTCACCCAATTCACTATTGAGATATTGCTATCACCCGACCACAAAAATCGCTTTTTCAAGCTAGGTTCTTATTATATCATGTGATTTTTTGTTTGTCAAAGTTTTTGTTTGTTTTTCGCTTGACAGTGTGTGAAAATCTGGTAAGATAGAAGTATAGAATCCCATTATAAAGGAGAAGTATTATGAAATTTTTAGGCATCGACGTTCCTGTTGGTAGTTCCCCAGTTCTCGACCCTGGTTTTATCCCTCTGGGAAGATTTTACACGGCATTTCTTGCCACTGCAACCAAACCTATCGGACTTGCACTCGAGCGTGCCGGTGGTCAAGTGGCTGTCTACCCCACAAAAATCCACGGTACACCAGAGATGGCAGATGCCGACCGTTATTATGTCCGTCGCATGATCAAGACCATGCTGTGGCTCTATGGTGGTTATAAAGTTTATATTTCTGGCAGTCCTGAGATGGTGGAGGCAATGCGTGAGGACTACTCGGCAAAAGGGAGCCAAGCCTTTGATTTCGACTACATGGCAAATGTCTTCGAAAACCCCTTCGAGATTGTGGCTTGCGACACCCTTCCAGCCGAAAAAGGAGATCCCAAGGCGATCGGACGTCATCTGGAAGGCTGTCGTATCGGATTTGATGCCGGTGGATCTGACCGTAAGGTTTCGGCTGTCATCGACGGCGAGAGCGTCTTCTCGGAAGAGGTTGTCTGGTATCCCAAGACAAATTCTGACCCCGATTACCACTACGACGGCATTGTGGCAGCCCTGAAAAAAGCTGCCGAATATATGCCTAAAGTGGATGCAGTTGGGGTGTCCTCGGCTGGGGTTTACATCGAAAACCGTACCATGAGCGCCTCTCTTTTCTTGCAAGTGCCCAAGGATTTATTTGAAGAAAAGGTCAAGGATATTTATGCTCGTGCCATCCACGATACCTTTGGGGATGTCCCCTTCTCGGTCTGTAACGACGGAGATGTGTCGGCGCTGGCTGGCGCTATGAGTTCTGGCGAGAACAACGTCCTCGGCATTGCCATGGGTACCAGTGAAGCTGTCGGATTTGTGGATC
>JAWXUK010000257.1:0-2621 GCA_044432785.1 Eubacteriales bacterium
ACAACTTCCGTCCATAAAAAATACCGTCCATCAGCTTTTCGGCTTCGATGGACGGTTTTCTTATGTCGTCATATAATCTTTCTCTAACCTTCGGATACAGATGAAGGTGGCTGGAACCAGAAATAAATCGGCTGCAAACCAAGCCACAGGACCACCGAAACAAGCTGCCCCAAAACCATAAGCCGAGACGCCGTAGGTCGCTAGCAAAATCCTTGCAATCATCTCCATGCCACCGGCTAACATCGCAAACTTTGTGAAGCCCATACCCTGAATCCCGAAGCGAAGCACGTTGATCAGGGCCAATAGTACCATTGCCAAATTGCTGGTAACTAAAAATTGATTCGCCATTTCAAAAAACAGGGTTAGGTTTTCCTCTTCTTTCGAGACGAAAATGGTAAGCATCTGCTCGCCAAAGGGTAAAATGATAAAGAGTGCGAGCACAGAATAGGCACAACCGAGGAAGGTGGCTGTCGCCATTCCTTTTCTCACACGGTCAATCTTCATGCCACCTACGTTCTGTCCACAGAAGGTCGCCATGGTCTGCCCAAGGGCTTCGAGGGGTGCCCAGAAGAGCAACGAGAGCTTCTGCCCTGCTGCAATGGCACCCACTGCCATGCTGCCTAATCCGTTGACAGCAGTGGCCAAGATGATATTGCCCACAGCAGTGATGGAGTATTGCAGTCCCATGGGAAGTCCGATAAAAAGCAATACTTTGCAAATTTCTGGGTCAAAGTGAATTTCACTTGCATCTGGATGGAGAATGGTACATTTCTTTTTGATATAAAAGAGGCAAGCAACCCCAGAAACCCCTTGCGATACCACGGTTGCCACTGCAGCCCCCACCACACCAATCGGAGTAAACTGAATGAGCACATAGTCCAAGATGATATTCAAAATGGACGAGAGTGCGAGGAAGTAGACCGGAGTTTTACTATCCCCGAGGGAGCGAATCACCCCCGAGAGCAGATTATAGAAAAAAGCAGCCGGAATACCAAAGAAAACCACCAGAGAATAGTGGTAGGCAGGCTCGAAAATGTCGCTCGGGGTATTCATTGCGACCAGTATATCACGGCAAAAGAAGGTGACAAAGGCTGTGAGCACCACAGCGAACAGGGCTGCAAGATACCCAGCGTTAACCACATAACGGCGCATGAGACCTACCTGCCCTGCCCCCATACGTTGTGCCACAGGAATAGCAAATCCATTGCACACCCCGATCACAAAGCCGAGTACCATGAAAAAGAGGGATGCCGTCGTACCAACTGCAGCAAGTGCCTGCGTCCCCAGTAGCTTGCCCACGATGATGGTGTCCACCATACTATATAACTGCTGAAATAACAGTCCGAGCAGTGTGGGGAAGGCAAACCCTAAAATAAGTTTGATCGGACTTCCAGTTGTGAGATCCTTTGTCACGGTATCCCTCCTTTCTATTTTGGTTGTGAAGTTAATTATACTTCTTATCTCATGGTTTGAATAGGTATTTTTTGACCAATCTTTCCACTTTTTATGCCCTATCACTTGTATAGTTTTTTCTTTTTCTCGCTCTCGGTCTACAAAAAAATAAAAAAAATCGGAATTTTATAAAAAATTTTTGGGATAACTATTGACAATTACCAAATTGAATGGTAAAGTAGTTTTAGCACTCGATAGCGATGAGTGCTAAAACACCCAAAGCTACCCAGCAAGGAGGTATCCGAATGGAGCTTACCCCTCGCAAAAAACAGATCCTTAGTGCCATCATCGAAGCATATGTCGCCACTGCCGAACCTGTGGGTTCTAAAACCTTGCTTGCGAGTGCTAATCTCGACATTTCCTCTGCCACCATCCGTAACGAAATGGCAGATTTGACCGAGCTCGGCTATTTAGAGCAGCCCCACACCTCTGCAGGGCGTATCCCCTCCCCCCTCGGTTATCGACTCTACGTGAACGAACTGATGGGCTCGCACCAACTCACCGCCGACGACACCCAAAGCATCAACGATGCACTCAACCTTAAAATAGAAGAGCTCGACCGTGTGATCGACCGTGCCGGCAAGGTGCTCTCTCAAATTAGCGACTACCCGGTTTTCTCGATGGCGAGCGCCAAAAAGCAAGCCACCGTCCGACGGTACGACCTTTTGCTCGTAGACGAAAACTCCTTTATTGTTGTGGTCATGACCGATGGCAACCTCGTCAAAAATAAAATCATCCGTAGCGACGAGACCGTCACCGAAACCCAGTTGCAACTGCTCTCCACCGTGCTCTCGAGCTCCTTTACAGCACTCAGCCTACCTCAATTAGAAGAGGCGCTCGAGCAGATGAGACTGAGGTCTGCCCCCAACGCATACGAGCTCATTTCCCAGGTGGTCACCTTTGCCATCTCGGTTCTTAGCAATCAAGAGCTCACACCGCCAAAAACCACAGGGATCGCCAATTTATTGGAATATCCCGAGTACAGCGATGTAGACAAGGCGAAACCCCTCATGGCACTCCTCACCGAAAACACCCAAAATCTTGGGCTATCGGTGGCACCCATGTCGGGCACCAACATTTTAATTGGCCCCGAAAACATTAATGAAGCCCTGAAAGATACCAGTGTGGTCATGGCAAGTTACGACATCGGGGACGATATGCAAGGGGTG
>JAWXUK010000258.1:0-2583 GCA_044432785.1 Eubacteriales bacterium
TATCCTGGGGAGGCGAGAGAGCCTTTGTAGTTTAGGGCTGGTTGTTGGGCATATTTTTGCCCGACTTTGAACTGATGTTGCCACTTTTTTCCCACCTCGACGATGGTTCCTGCAAATTCGTGACCGATGATGACAGGGTTTGTAGCGACGTTTGCAGGGCATCTCTTATGATTTGCCCCTTGCTCCACTAATTTATAGGTGGACATACAAATACTATCACTGATCACCTTGACCAAAATTTCATCATCTTTGATGGGTGGGAGTTCAAATTCCTCGAGTCGTAGGTCGTGAGCTCCATACATTCTGACTGCTTTTGTTTTCATGGTGTTTCTCCTTAAATCAATCAAATTTTTTCCAGAACCACTTGTTTTTGCAGTTCTTGCACCACCTCTAAGGTGGGGGGCTTGGTTCCTATGGTTGTGACCGCTCCTGCTGAGGTTGCCACGGCTAGTTTGATGGTGTTTTCGAGATCCATTTTTTGCTCGGTGGCATAGGCGAGGGCAGCAACCATGGCATCCCCTGCTCCTACCGTGGATTTCACCGAGACCTTGAGTCCCTTGCAGAAATATTTATTCTCGGATGTGAGGAAGAGTGCTCCGTCCCCTCCCATCGAGATGGCAACAAGCTCGCTCCCTTTTTCAAGGAAAGTTGTGTTCATGAGCTGTTCTTTTGTCATCTCGCCAGAAATCCCCATATATTGCGCCACTTCTTCTCGGTTCGGTTTCATGATGTGTGGCACCGATGGGAGGGATTTCTCGAAGAGTTCTCCGTCGGCATCTAGGATCACTCTACCACCTTTTTCCCGTACCATGGTGCAGATGGTGTTGTAGATATCTTTGGGGACACCGGCTGGTGCGCTCCCTGCTAGGACGAAGATGGTATCGGGTTTTGCATAACCTTCTAATTTTTGCAAGAGGGCTGCGAGCTGCTCGGTGGTGATTTCGGCGCCTTGCTCGTTTAGTTCGGTGATGCCATAGTTCTCGGAATAGACCTTGGTGTTGGTTCTGGTTTCGCCATCCACCCACACGAAGTCGGTTTGGATGTCCAATCCCTTTAGGGTGGAGGAGATGTGCTCCCCTGTGCTCCCCGCCACGAATCCTGTGGCGATGGTGTTGCCACCCAGTGCTTTGATGGTCTTCGAGACGTTGATTCCCTTGCCTCCTACGTCACGGACTCCACTTTGAATGCGATTGAGTCCTCCCACCTCCATGTGTCCTACGTCGATGGTTTTGTCGATGGCTGGATTTAGCGTGACTGTGATAATCATCGGCTCACCCTATTGCTTTCCTGTGAGCATCTTGTAGATGGTGTCCACATCCCCGTGGAAGAGTTTCTTTGCCTCCTCTTCCTCCATGATAAATTCCGAGATGGTGGCGAGGATCTCGAGGTGTGCCTCCCCTTGACTTGCGATACCGACCACGAGGTGGGCTGGCTCTTCATCCCATACGATGCCGTTTGGGAAGGTCATCACTGCAAATCCAGAGTGTAGTACCTCTTGTTTCGCAGCTTCCACACCATGAGGAATTGCGAGTCCACTTCCCATGTAGGTGGAGAAGGTTTGCTCACGATCAAGCATCCCTTGAATATAAGGAGGGTTGACATAACCGGATTTGACAAGGAGCTCACCGAGTGCTTTGATGATGGCTGTTTTGTCGGTCTCCTTGCAGTCTACGATAATATTTTCTTTGTAGAGGAGGTCCTTAGTCTCTTTTGGGGCTTCTTTTTTCTTGAAAAACATAATCTTAATCTCCTTTTTATTTTGCTTGTTTGTTATTGCTTCCTGATGTTAAGTATATCCTCTCTCAATTCAAATTGCAAGAAAAAGCGATTAGGCTTTGGCATTAGTCATTAGTGCCATTTTTGAATGGGTGCCACCCCTGTCTTTATTACACTTTCACTAAATACTAGGATGCCCACTTCCTCCCACTTTTAGACAGAAAAATCTCCCCCAAAAAATGATGGGGGAGATGAAAAAGAAACTATTTTAGGGAAATACCGTCCAAAAATCTTCGGGGAGGAATTGAGCATCAATGACCGAGGCCACGGTGTTTTTGATATACTCGAACGAGAAAGAACTGGTATAAGAACGGACACCATGCGCCAAGGCAAGCTCTGGAGTATAGCTGTCATAGGGATAGATTTGGACGTTGGTGCCATTGGGGCCATAGTGGGTGATGCATGGAAGGAAGAGGACACTATCAAGGGAGATCTCCTCGCCATCCACCAAAATTTCTACCTCCATCATGCCACCGATCATGCGCAGTCCATGGTCTTGAGTGGAGATGAAATTTCCGAGGGAATAGCACACGATGGCGGTTCTACCGTCGTTTGCTTCGAGGTATTCCATGGGCTGAATGACGTGGGGGTGGTGACCGAAAATGATGTCGGCACCTGCGTCTGCCATGCGTTGGGCGAGGGATTTTTGAAAATCGGATGGGGTGTGGGTATATTCTGATCCCCAATGGACATTTGCCACCACAATATCGGAGCATTGGGCTGCACGTTCCACCTGTTCTAAGAAAACTAGCACCTGTTCTTCTGTCATCAAGAGTCCTGGATACATCTCGCTACTCGAAGGGAGGG
>JAWXUK010000259.1:0-2574 GCA_044432785.1 Eubacteriales bacterium
CCGAAATTCAAGAGGCCTATCACAAAGTGGAGGCAATCGCAGAAGGGAAGCTGCTCTCGATGCTTCCCCCTGAGCTGGCGAGCGAGTTTACCCCGATGATTTCCAATCAAGATCCTGAAATTCATGCAATTGTGAAGGCTGCGGATAAGTTATCTGCTTATATCAAATGTATTGAAGAGGTTAAGGCCGGCAATCATGAGTTTCGGATGGCGAAAGAGCAGATATATGAGGGGCTGAAGGAAAATTCCCTCCCCTCGCTGAGATATTTTTTAGAGCATTTTATGGGTGATTTTGAACTCACCCTTGACGAATTACAACAATAATTATTGGAGGACATGACATGAGCGAACAAGAATTTGAATTGACCCTCGCCCCTGACCCTGAGGTCAATGAGGCGACCGAGGTTGTGCTATCGGTGCAACCTACGCAACAAGAGGTTGTGGTGGAGCCTGTTTCGGTGGATGAAGCGAGCCTGAGCGAGAGCGAAAAGGCGATGATTGCTGAATTTTCTGAGAAAATTGATATTACAGATTCTACTGTGGTGCTACAATATGGCGTTGCAGCGCAGAAGAATGTTGCGACCTTTTCGGAGAATGCCCTGAGCTCTGTACGTACGAAGGATTTGGGGGCTGTTGGGGATACGCTGACCTCCCTTGTGAAAGAACTGAAAACCTTTGGTGCAGAAGAAGAGGAAAAAAGTGGCCTGAAAGGGTTTTTCTCGAAAAAGAAAGATGGCCTAGAGACCATGCGCACTGGATTTGCGACTGCTGAGAACAACGTGGAGAAAATTGCGAAGATGTTGGAAGCACATCAAGTGGTTTTGATGAAAGATATTGCCATGTTTGATCAGTTATATGATCTAAACCTGAAATATTATAAGGAATTAACCCTGTACATTTTGGCAGGAAAACGCAGATTAAATGCAGATCGAGAAGGGAAATTGCAAGAGCTTCGCACAAAGGCAGAGGGGTCTGGTGCGCCTCAAGATGCGCAAGCCTATAACGATTATGAGAATTTGTGCGCTCGATTTGAGAAAAAACTCCATGATTTGGAGCTAACTCGCATGATTTCTATTCAAATGGGACCTCAAACACGTCTCTTACAGAATAATAATGCGCAAATGCTGGAAAAATTGCAGTCGTCACTGGTCAATACCATTCCTCTTTGGAAAAGTCAGATGGTGCTAGCACTAGGGCTTGAGAATGCAAGTCAAGCAGCGGCAGCGCAACGTGCTGTCACTGATATGACAAACGAGATGCTTAAACGCAATGCAGATATGCTTAAAACAAGTACCATTGAAACTGCGAAAGAGGCAGAGCGCTCTGTCGTGGATATTGAGACACTACAACACACAAATGAGCAACTGATTTCCTCCCTCGATGAAGTGATGAACATTCAAAGAGAAGGGGCGCAGAAGCGCAAAGAAGCTGAGGCAGAACTAGGTCGCATCGAAGGGGAACTGCGTCAGAAGTTGCTTGAATTGCGTAAATAAGATGAAAATACGAGATTTCCTCCCTTTTGGGAGGGGGTCTTGGTTATTGCGAGAGATCGAGGTCCCTTTCGGGGGGTGGGGTGATGGTGATGGTGCGTTGGACATCTGTCACGGCGATATCAATCCATATGACCTGCTCGGTCGAGAGGGTTTGGGGTGCTTTTTCACTCCATTCAATGATACAGACACCTTTTCTGGCGAGATAATCGTCGAAACCGATGTCGAAGAGTTGATCTTCGTGGTCGAGACGATAGAGGTCGAAGTGGAAGAGGGGAAGGGAGCCTCCTAGGTATTCATGGACTAGTGTGAAGGTGGGGCTCGTGACCGATTCTGTGTAACCGATGCCGTGGGCGATCCCTCGTGTCATGGCTGTTTTGCCGGCTCCGAGGTCGCCGGTGTAGGCGAGGATGTCCCCTGCGTGCAAGGCTTTTGCGAGTGCCGAGCCGAGCTGCTCGGTCTGCTCGGGGGTTGTGGTTTTGTAGGTCATGTGAGGACTCCTGTTCTAGTGTGATGAAATTTTTTGTGAAAAAGGGGGGAGACAATGGAGGTCTACCGTGAGTTTTTGAAAAAGGGAGATATGGTATTGCTCTCCCTGTGTTTGATGGCGAGCACCTTTGGGGTGGTCATGATTTATAGTGCGACTCGGTGGAATAACAATGATCGTGCCGTGATTGTGCAAGCACTTGCTACCCTGATTGGGGTGTTCCTTTATATTTTGATCACCGCTATTGATTTTGAGGTGCTAACCAAGAAATTTTGGCGACAAATTATTTTATTTAACGTTGGGTTTATTGCCCTTGTGCTCACCCCTTTGGGGACGGATCACGATTCTGGTAACCTGAACTGGTTATCTATTCCTGGGGTGCCCCTTGAGATTCAACCGAACGAGATTGTGAAAATGTCGTTCATTTTGGTGACCGCCTATATCATCAGTCGGATTCAAGAGGATGAGCAAGATATTAGCTCGCTCCTCTCGTTATCGAAACTTGCTGCGCATGCGATTATGATGCTTGGCGTGATTGCGCTGATCTGTGGCGACATGGTGGAATAACAATGATCGTGCCGTGATTGTGCAAGCACTT
>JAWXUK010000260.1:0-2571 GCA_044432785.1 Eubacteriales bacterium
TCGGGGGCTTAAAATCGGTAACTTTTATTCTCATTTTTCGGTCAAAAAAGAAAGAACCAAGCCAGCACTCTAATTTTTCAATCAGAGTTCCGATTTGGTTCTATTATAACAGAATCATCCTTGACAATGACACAATTAACCGCTCCTTTTGCGATTTCTTCCTCCATCAATCGGAATTGAGGGCGGTCAAGGTTGACACCAGAAAAGCCATCATCTGCTCGAACGCATGAGATTTCGATTTCCTCATGGTTAGCAACGAAAGCCTCCATCAGATCAATCTGATTTTTAATGCTTTCGCTCTCTGCTTTGTTGGTATCTTCCTTAGAAATCCTTGCATAAAGGGCGGCTCGATACTTTTTTTTATTCATTTGGGTACACTCCTTTGATTTTTTACCAGAAAATCATTGGACGTGTCGCTGTGGCATTCTATTTTCACATAGTATACCACAGCTTTTATTCCGCGTCCAGACTTTTTTCAAATTTATTGGGAATCTAAAAACACACAGGCTCGATCCACTAGACTTTCGTGGCGATTTGCGTGATGAATCTTAATCACAGTATCGTCAATTTTGTAGCAATAAGGGTTTTTCAGTTGCTTCACAAAAGAAAATACACGTCCTAGATGAGGAAGGCTTTCTTCCATCAAAATTTCCTTTATATTCACAAGGGAATCACGGTCAACCGATTCTAGGGGGATTGCACTAAGGGTTTCTAATTCTTCCAGAGTATGGGGCATTTGATAGAGCTTCCCCTGTTCAATTATGTTTGTCAAAATAATCACTACCTTTCTTTTCTGCAATGAATTTTTTCACATCCTCCAATTTATCGGTCACTGGCATGGCGGGTAGCGACTTCAAAATTTCATCTTTGTACTTTTTGTTGGCTCTGGCATCTAGGATTGAAAATACACAGGTGTCGCTTTCCGTGCGGATACCTCGCCCGATCCACTGTCTTAACTTCGTGATCATTGCTGGTATGACGAAGTTTTCACTAAAATCCTCGTAACTATCTGATTTTTGGTACTCATAGTTGGATAGAGGGTTCGGAATTGGGAAGGGTAGTTTTACAACAATGACCGAAGATAATAAGTCACCTGCCAAGTCTATTCCTTCTCCCATTGTATCAGTGGCGAACAACACTCCATTTTCACTCTTCCGATAGTCCGATAGCACATTTTCTCCCCCTTTTTGAGCTACAAAGAATGGGAAGTCTACCACTTTTCGCTCAACAAACCGCAAAACCTGTTCCATCAGACGATAGGAGGTAAATAGCACGAGGGAATGACCATGCGTGGCTTTTAAGAGGTCGCTCACTCGGTTGGCAACATCAAGGATATATTCCTTATTACCAATATCGTGGTATGGTATGTCGGTTGGGAGGTATAAAATGCCGTGATTTTGGTAATCAAAGGGGGAATTAACTGTAAATTGTGTCAATTTATGATTCGGCTTGCTAAGTCCGATTTGTGCTTTGAAGTAGCCGAAATCACCACCAACCGATAATGTTCCAGAGGTCAAAATCATAGGGATAGAATTTGACCAAAAATCTTCATAGAGTAAATCAAGCAGTTTCTTCGGTAGAATTTGAATGACCTCTTGTTTTCGATCAAAGGTCACAATCCACTCATTTTCTTTCGATAAATATCCTAAAAATTCCATAATATCACTCAACTCACGGATAATATGAGGTGGAATTGGTCTTGTGCCATCTCGATATTGCTCGACCGATACTCGTGCTAATTCGAGATGTGCTAGTAGCTTCATTATGGTTGACAAGACGGAATCACTCATAGATAATTCCAATGTACTATCTTTATTTTTGTTCAATAATCGGAAAAATTCACTGTGGACCGTGAGCAATGTGTTGTGATTGAGTAGTTTTTTGTTTCGATACTTCAAAATATCCTTCATCAAGGACGGAACTTGCTTGGAGGTCAATTTCAGTTTATACATTTCTGAAATGGTAGATGGCAATTTATGTGCTTCATCTACGATAACTTGACCATATTCTGAAAGGAGCGCATAATTTCCAGCACGTTTGATCCGTAAATCTGCAATATATAGGTTATGATTGACAATTTGGAAATCATAAAAATGTGTCCTGCACCTACTTAAAAATTTAAGATACTGGCAACTATCTGCGTATCCACAATTCTTATCACAATGTATTACACAAATTCGACTTTTCACCTTGCTAGTTACTGGTTGAAGGTCTAAATCGAGTGTCTTTCCATTTTGAATCAGAGTGTTCAATATTAAGGTGAGTTTGTTCTTATTGGGGTCACATTCAATCGTATTTTTGTAGCTAATCGCTCTTTGCAGACAGAAATAGTGACTTTTCCCTTTTCTAACAACAAACTTCAGCGAACGATCTATCATTCGTTCTGATTACATGAAGTCGGATATTTGCGGTAAGTAATCCTCTGTAATCGCCTTTTGAAGCGCAATCGAGGACGTAGAAATGATGGCAGACTGTTTCTGCTCCGAAAAAAGATTGTGGATCACACTTGCTAGGATATAGGCGTGGGTTTTTCCTGTTCCTACCCCTGCTTCGCAGCGCGCAATTTTTTCT
>JAWXUK010000261.1:0-2558 GCA_044432785.1 Eubacteriales bacterium
GCGCATCTAGGTTGACAATGTTGCCAAGCAAAAGCTCGGTTCCCACTGCGATGAGTTCCACGGTATGTGACATAATATTCTCCTAAAACCGATTTTCCACACGCACACGCTCGATGGACTCCACAGCAGCCTCCACCAAGCCCTCGATATCGAGGTTTTGCTCGGCATAGTCCAGTTCCGAGAGCATAGGGCGCAGACGTGGGTGCTTAGGGGTAAAGACGGTGCAACAATCCTCGAAGGGGAGGATCGAGGTCTCGAAGGTGCCGATTTTGCGTGCTCGTTGGACGATTTCTTCCTTATCCATCCCGATCACAGGACGGAAAATGGGAAGGGTGGAGGCAACCTCGGTAGCGTGCATCGCCTCCATGGTTTGGCTTGCCACCTGACCTAGGCACTCCCCTGTCACCAGTGCTCTCGCCCCAATTTTCTCGGCAAGACGACAGGAAATGCGCATCATAAACCGTCTCATCACAATGGTGAAGAGCTCTTGGGGACAGTTGCGACGAAGTTCCTCTTGAATGGGTGTAAAGTGGACTAGATTTACATTCAATCGCCCACACCAAGGGGTAAGGAGGGAGCCCAGTTCGAGCACCTTATTTTTCGCCTCCTCCGAGGTATAGGGGTAGCTAAAGAAGTGGATGGCATCCAGTGCCACACCACGTTTTGCAATCATATGGGCAGCCACAGGGCTGTCGATCCCCCCTGATAGCAACACAAGGGCACGTCCGTTGCACCCCACAGGAAGTCCCCCTGCCCCTTGCTCTGCATTGGCATGGACATAGGTGGCGAAATCACGCACCTCGATATGGACTGTGAGCTGTGGTTTGTGGACATCTACGATTAAATTCGGAAACGACTCGTGGAGTTGTCCCCCCACATATTGCGAGAGCTCTGTGGAGGTCATGGGGAAGGTCTTGTCTGCACGTTTGGTGGCAACCTTAAAGGTGACAGGTTGCGAGAGTTGGTCGTGGAGATATTCCTTACAGGTCTCCAAAATCACATCTTTATCCTTGTCACAGGCTTGTGCCACAGACAATCCCACGATACCAAAGACCTTTTTGAGTGCCTCGTAAGCACCTTGCACGTCGCATTCCTCGTTTTTAGGCTCGACATAGGTGGTGGACTGTCGGGTGTATACCTTAAATTGACCATAGGGGTGGACTCTGCGTAGAATATTGGATTGTAGTTTATCCTCAAAACTGCGACGGTTGAGCCCCTTGAGCACCATTTCGCCCAGTTTGAGTAGTATCATTTCTTTCAAGTGTGTTCTCCTTTTTTGTTGGTTGCTCTGTGAATGGTTGTTTCTCTCCCCCCGAAGGGGGAGAGAAACGTATTTTCGTTTCAATCACCCATTCCAGTATCTAAGCACTATTTTGGTTGGTATTCCTACCATCCATCTATCGTTTCAAATATTGTGGGGGTCTGTACTGTAGCGCCTCGGCGAGATGTTCTGGTGCTATCTCCTCTGCGCCATCTAAATCTGCGATGGTACGAGCCACACGGCGAATCCTGTCGTAACTGCGTGCAGTAAGCCCCATACGTTGAAAGGCTCCCTCCATCATGGCTTGACAGTCGGCATTGAGGGAGGCATAGGCATCAAGCTCCCCCTGTCCCATACCAGAATTGCAGATCTGGGACTGGTAGCGCTTGTTTTGTCGCTCCCTCGCTGTGTTGACCCGTTCTTTAATGGTTGCCGAGCTCTCCGCCTCGCTCTGACCTGATAGCTCTTCAAATTCCAACCCCTCCACCTCGACAAAGAGGTCGATACGGTCGAGCATGGGACCCGACACCCTCGAGAGATATTTCTCCACCGAGGAATCGGAACACCGACACCGACCCGACAGATCCCCGTACCATCCACAACGACAGGGGTTCATAGCGCAGACCAGCATCAGTTTACAGGGATAACGTGCCGTCCCCGACGCGCGCGAGATCTGCACCTCTCCATCCTCGAGGGGTTGACGGAGCACCTCCACCACCTCTTTGCTAAACTCGGGAAGTTCATCTAAAAAGAGCACCCCTTGATGAGCGAGCGAGATCTCACCAGGACGTGGATTGCTCCCCCCTCCGGCAAGTCCCATAGGGGAAACCGTGTGATGAGGGGCTCGGAAGGGGCGGGCCGTCACAAGAGGTTGCTTGTGGTTGGTTAGCCCTAAAATGGAGTGGATTTCGGTGGCTTCGAGGGACTCTTTCTGTGTCATGTCAGGCAGAATGGAGGGCAATCTCCGTGCAAGCATGGATTTTCCCGAACCGGGAGGTCCTGTCATGAGCAGATTGTGTCCCCCTGCTGCTGCGATCTCGAGGGCACGTTTGACGTTTTCTTGCCCCTTAACCTCACGAAAATCTGGTCCCACCTCTGCCTCTACCGTGGGTTTCCACAGAGGTGCCGGAGTGATCTTCTCCTCTCCAGTGAGGTGTGCCACCAACTGGCTCACGGTCTTGACAGGGTAGACCACAGCCCCCTCGGCAAGGGTGGCTTCGGCAGCATTTTCCTCAGGGACAAAGAGGTGGGCAATCCCCTCTCGCTTAGCAGCAAGCGCCATGGGTAGCATCACTGC
>JAWXUK010000262.1:0-2537 GCA_044432785.1 Eubacteriales bacterium
CCTCGATTTTGAACATTTGACCGCCCTGAAAGACCTTATGACCCAATATCAAGGGACCCTTTTAGTGGTCACGCACAACCGTTATCTCCTAAACCACTGTTTTCAGAAGGTTCTCCACTTAGAAAATTGCAAATTGCTCTCCTTCGAGGGGGGGTATATTTCCTATACCTACTCGCTACTCGAAACCAAAATTGACTGCACCGAACTCGCTGAAAAGGATACAGAAGAGCTTGCACGTAACGAGATTTTAATCGAAAATCTGCGTGATATTGCCGAAAACTCAGACTCTGCTTCAAATGGTCGCTCCCTCCGTGCCCGTGTCTCCTATCAAGAGCGACTGGAAGCACGTCGCACACACAATCCCTTTCTCAATCTACAAAAACCGAACTTCGAGTTTCTCTCGGAGGGGGGAGTTCCGGATGAAATCGCCCTCACGGTCCGTGATTTTTCCCTCGCTTTTGAGGAAACCATCTTGGATAACGTCAATTTCGAAATCAAATTCACCGATAAAGTGGGTGTCATCGGTGGAAATGGAACAGGTAAAACCTCCCTCTTGCGTGAAATTTACAAAAACTCGAACCAGTCCATCACCTTTCACGAGGGGGTCACCCTCTCCTATCTCTCGCAAAATCATGATGAAATGTTCTCCTCAGATCAGAGCATTTTCGACCTCTTTTTCGACTTAGGGTTCCCAACTTACGACACTATTTCGGATTATTTAAAAGGTTTTTGTTTCCCCATTGAGAAAATGGATCAGCAGATCTCCCGCTTATCAGGGGGAGAGAAAAACACCCTTGGACTTGCTGTGATTTGCCATAAAAAGTCTAATTTTTTGATTTTAGATGAGCCTACCAGTCATCTCGACACAGTAGGTCAGATTGCCTTTGAAGCTGGACTTTCTCGCTATCAAGGGGGCTGCTTGATGATCTCCCATGATTTTTACACTCTATCTAATTGTATGGATTATCTCCTCATTTTAGAAGAGAAAACCGTGCGGAAAATGCAACTTCGTAAATTCCGTAAAAAGACCTATGCCAACCATTTCACCCACGATTATCTTGCCCTAGAACAGCATAAAAAACAACTGGAAACCAAGATTGAATCTGCTCTTTCTTATAAAAATATCGAGCTCGCACGTGAGATTCTGCTTGAACTTGAGCAAGTGGTCAAAGAAATGTCGTAAAGGTTTGTTTTCTATATAACAAAAGCCCTCCCAAATTGGGAGGGCTTTTCACTGTTAATTTTTGCGATTGCCGAGGAAACGAAGGAGATAGAGGAAGAGGTTGATAAAATCGAGATATAGCTGCAATGCCGAGATGATGGATGCCTTCGCAAGCATGGAGGAATCTGCGCTGTACATCTCGTAATTGTGGCGAATTTTTTGTGTGTCGTAGGCAGTGTAGCCGAGGAAAATTGCAATGCCGATGATGCAGAGGACACGATCAAACATTTCAATGTTGATGAACATGGATAAAATGGTCATGACCACGAGCATGATCAGTCCGATGGTGAGGAATTTTCCGATGTGGCTTAGGTCGGTTTTGGTGAAGTGTCCATAAGCGGCGAGTGCTCCAAAATAAATGGAGGTCAGACCGAAAATGTAGATGATACTTCCCACATCATACATGATGAAAATGGTTGTAAATGTGATACCATTGAGGGCTGCATAAGCGAAGAAGAGTCCCCGTGCTGCCCCGATAGATAGCTTGTGAAGTCGAACCGATAGATACATGACCACACCCACTTCTGCAATCAAGATGAAGAGGTGCATCATAGGGATGGAGAAAACTGCGTAGACAAGGCCAGTGGAATAGAATCCAATGGAGACAATAAAGGTCACCATCAGTCCAAGGAACATCCAACCGAAGGTTTTTGCCGTGTATTCGCTGCGTGATAGTTGACCCGAACCAGTATTTTGGTAGCTGTTATCGAAGTCGTGGAAATTGTTATTCATAATAAATTCCTTTCAAATAGAAGGGGCTTGCCCTTTGGTTTATACTAACACCGAACTACAGGTTGCTCCTGACTATTCAATGTGAATATGATGGTTGATATGGTCAGAGCAATAGCAGTGGTAGCCGTTACACTTCGAGCAATACCGAAACTCCATATCAGGGTGAGAGACATCGGTGGCACCACAGATGGTGCATTTATGGAGGTATTCTTTATTCTTTTGGAGGTCCTTTTGTGCCTTTTTGAAGTTGACCACTTGAGGATCCTTGCGCCGATTTCTTTGTCTGGATTTTTTATTCCAAATATAAGAAATTTCGTCCCAAAAGAAGATAAAGTAGTTAAAGAGCGCTAAAACTGCCACGATTGCCACAGGGAGGTTTCCTGTGATGGCTGCACTACCGATGCCAAAAATATATTGGGCTGCTGCTAAATATCCCAGCCATTTCGCCTTCACCGGAATGATGAAATAGACCATGAATTGCAGCTCTGGATAGAGAGTGGCGAAGGCGAAAAAGAGCGAGAGGTTGACATAACTCATCCCTGCCGTGATGGCAACTGCGTAGTTTGGAAACATACCTAATAGC
>JAWXUK010000263.1:0-2520 GCA_044432785.1 Eubacteriales bacterium
TTGAAGATATAGGTGGCAGGGAAGAGGTAGCCTTCCAATCTGCGATAATCTCCGAGGGGAACCACACCTTGCAGAAAGTCGAAGGCATAGTCGTAGTTTGCCGAGTGTTCCTTGAGTTCGTCGACGTAGGCCACCCCTTTTTCCTCTAAGAGAGCGAAAATTTGGTCGATGGTGTACCCCTCTGGGATGGTGACCTGAATTTCGGCACGGGTCCCTGAATTGGAACTCAAATTCGAGATGAGAGCAGAGTAGTCCATATCGGTATCTAGGGTGAAGGTCCCTTGACTGATCTTTGCCTCTCCCTTGGTGATGTCGGCGAAGAGTTTGAAGAGGAATTCATAGTCGATGAGACCATTTTCCTTGAGTTTAGATGCCACTTCGTCGATGGATTCCGAGGCTCCAATGGTGATGGTTGCCGAGTGCTCTATCTTATTTAAGGCGAGGACGTCGTTTGCAGCCATCCAGCCCACGCAAGCCAAGATCACCGAAACACCGATGACCATACCAACGTAGATCAGAGCATACCCGATGCTTGCGAGTACACTGTGGCGAGGGGGCTCGTAAATCTCTCCATCTTCGATATAAGGCTCGTTTTGATTCAAGTCTGCCATGATTTCTCTCCTTCGGACTTTTTTCTAAAATTCTTGCACCACTTGTGGCACCCTGACATAACATGGTTTATCCAGCAAAGGGAATCACCCTAGCTGAGAAATGTGAGGTGCTTAATATGTCTTGTGGTTGTAGTAATGGTTGTAGTAGTAATGGGTTTAGTGGTTGTTGGTGGATTATTATCCTCATTCTGCTCATCGTGGTCTGTGGCGATGGCTTTGGCAATGATAGTTGCAATAGTTGTAACTGTAATTGTAATTGCGATTGCAACTGCCTCTAATCCAGTCTCCCGTAAAGCCTTGGCACGCTCTTGTCGTGTCAGGGCTTTACGGATTGTTTGGGCTTGCCAAACAATCTAATCTTGATGGCTTGGAGCAGCACAATAGGCAGTTTTGCCATCCTTTTCCATCGCCAAGGTTCCTTTTTAAGACGGTAGAGCCATTCGAGGTGGTGATCAATCCACCATTGTGGCGCACGTTCCACCGTCCCTGCATAGACATCTAACACGCCACCGAGACCGATCGCAATGGTGACCCCCATGGTCTCCCCCCACTGGGCGATGAATTTTTCTTGTCGGGGTGCCCCAAGGCACACAAAGATGACGTCAGGGTTTGTCTCACGCACTATGTTGGCAATTTCTTCTTCCTGATCCTGCTTGAAATAACCATGGTGGGTTCCTGCGAGGACGAGACCTTGATACTGGTTGCAGATATTTTCTCCGGCTTGGGCTGCCACTCCATCCTTTGCGCCGAGAAGGAAGATGCTCCCTCCCCTCTCCGCCAAGGTTTGAAGGAGGGCTGTGGCAAAGTCGATCCCTGCCACACGCTCTTGCAATGGGGTGCCCAGTAATTTCGCAGAGTAGATGACCCCAATGCCATCTGGAATGACAAGGGTTGCAGCGTTAAGGATGGATTGAAATTCTGTGTCCTGTTGCCCTTGTAGAATAAATTCAGGGTTTGGGGTGACCACGGTGTGCAGTCCCCCTTGGGCAAGCCATTCTTTGGGCTGCTCCACAGCTTGGGCGAGGGTGATATTATGAAATTTCGTCCCTAATACGTCGATTTGTTCCAAGCAAAGCCCCTCGTTTCTGATGTGCGAAAATTTCGCATATGTTTATTATTATACCATATTATCGCCAAAAGTCAACCTCGCTTTTTGAGTTCCGTTCCCTTTTCGGCAATCTCTTTGCGCTCCTATGAAAAAATCTGAAAAAATCCCACTTTCATCTTGCAACCCATCTTTTTTTGTGATAGAATAAAGGTGTATATTCTAAATTCATCCCATGTTTATAGGGCTTGATCGGTTCTGCACCCTTCCCTCCTCCGTAGCACATCCGAAACAAAGACGACGGGGGATGCTCTGTAGATCTACCCTATTTTTAAGGAGTCACAAATTATGCTAAACGTTGCAATCCTAGGTTTTGGCGTGGTGGGGTCTGGTGTCGCTGAGATCCTATCTGAGAATAGTTCCCTTATCGAGGGGCGTGCCTCTGGGCTCATCTCTCTCAAATACGTCCTCACCCGTAAATCTAACGTACACCCCACCTGTATCAATGATTTTTCCATCATAGAAAATGATCCCGACCTACATATTGTGGTCGAATGTATTGGTGGCACCGGTGTCGCCCTCGACTACACCACACGAGCCCTAAAGGCAGGGAAGAGTGTGGTCTCCTCAAATAAAGAGCTCGTGGCCACCCACGGTTACGAGCTTTTACAACTCGCCAAAAAACACGGTGGCAACTACCTCTTCGAGGCAAGCGTGGGTGGAGGCATTCCCATTTTGCGCCCCCTTACCTCCTGTCTTGCTGCCAATGCCATTAGCGAAATTACAGGTATTTTAAATGGCACCACAAACTATATTTTAACCAGTATGATTCGCTCGGGAATTCCTTTTGAAAAGGCGCTCGCC
>JAWXUK010000264.1:0-2517 GCA_044432785.1 Eubacteriales bacterium
AAGCCATGCCTTTACCAGTGAGCACGCCGTTTTGGAAGGCGCCTTTGATGCGACGATATTGACCATAGAGGTAGCCGATTTCACGTGCGCCAACTCCGATGTCGCCGGCTGGGACGTCGATGTCAGGGCCGATGTGACGGGAGAGCTCGGTCATGAAGGATTGGCAGAAACGCATGATTTCAGCATCGCTCTTTCCACGAGGATCGAAGTCGGATCCACCTTTTGCGCCACCGATTGGGAGGGTGGTGAGGGAATCTTTGAAGGTTTGCTCGAAACCGAGGAACTTCATGATGGAGAGGTTGACCGAGGAGTGGAAACGAAGTCCACCTTTGAAAGGTCCGATAGCGCCGTTATATTGGACACGGTAGCCACGGTTGACTTGGTATTTACCTTGGTCGTCCATCCATGTAACACGGAATTCGATGACACGCTCTGGCTCGATCATACGCTCGAGTAGGGCGACAGATTCGTATTCTGGGTGGGCTTCGATGACGGGGTTGAGAGAGGAGAGGACCTCTTCCACAGTTTGGAGAAATTCTGGTTCCCCTGCGTTGGTTTTTTTGGTTTGCTCAAGGACACGTTCGATGTACTGATTCATTTGTTTCTGCCTCCAAAAATTTTTAGTTCGCAAAGCCTAACTCTGCGAGGATCACCGTTGAGTACTCTTAAATTATAGCACAAATAAATTCAATGTAAAGGATTATATGTTTATTTTTTTACCAAAAAGTAGGGGAACTTTTTGTGCATATTTCACAAAAAGATTGTATAAGAAAAATCAATAATATATTGTTGTAAGAGAGGGTGAAAGTTTGATTTATCAGAGAAGAATTTTTATGTAGTATTTTCCGTGATATTTTACGCATGAAATAAATAAAAACATTTGATAGAATACACTTTTTTGGGTGAGAGGGAGGGCTTGCTTTGTGGGTATATGATATGCGAAAAATGAACACTGCAAAAAACAATTTTCCGAAAAGGGTTGACAAGTGGGTTCTTTCAGTGTATTATGTGTATTAGTACAGTGCAATCAATTAGTACAAATGATACAGCTAGAGAGGAGGTCTGTTATGTTACAACTTGATTATCGAGATGCGAGACCCATTTATGAGCAGGTCAAAGATAACTATCGACGGCTGATGATGACTGGGGTGATGGAGCAGGGAGAGAAACTCCCTTCGGTGAGGAGCTTGGCAAGTTCCCTTGCGATTAACCCTAACACCATTGCCAAAGCCTACGAACAACTAGAGCAAGAGGGATATATCTACACGGTGCAGGGCAAAGGTACCTTTGTAGCCCCCCTTGAACAAGTGAGTCGGGATCGGAAAAAAGAGCTGCTCGAAGAACTGGATCGGCTCATTGGAGAGCTGGAATGTGTTGGGATGACGAGGGCTAGTATTGCGACCCATATAGAGTCACCCCCTATGGTGAATAGGACGGAAACGGAGGAAGAATCATGTTAGAAGTAAAGAATGTATCCAAGCAGTTTGATGGGTTTCAGGCGCTAGATCAGCTTAATATGCAGGTCAAAAGTGGTTCCATCTATGGTTTGGTGGGACCAAATGGGGCTGGAAAATCTACCATCATTCGGCATATTATCGGCGCCTATCAACCTGATAGTGGATCCATTACACTGGATGGGGAGCCCATTTATGAAAATCCTGAAGCAAAGGTGAGAATTGCGAATATTCCTGATGATCTGTACTACTTTATGTCGGGTACCACCAAGGATATGATGAATTTTTACCGTAAGGTCTATCCACAGTTTGATCGCAATCGTTATGAGCTATTGCGTGAGGCATTTCCAGAGGTGAAGGAAAAGACCCCTATTCGTCGGCTATCCAAAGGAATGCAGAAGCAAGCTGCCTTTTGGCTTGCGCTGTGCTGTATCCCTGATGTCCTCATTTTAGATGAGCCTGTGGACGGGCTTGACCCTGTGATGAGACGGCAAGTTTGGTCGCTGCTTATGGGGGATGTCTCTCAACGGGGGACCACGGTTTTGGTCTCCTCACACAATCTGCGTGAGCTTGAAGATGTATGCGATCATGTGGGGATTTTGAGCCATGGGAAGTTGCTACTCGAACGGTCGTTATCGGATTTGCAAGACAACGTCATTAAAATTCAGATTGCCTTTGCGAGCAATGAGCTACCTCCTATTCCTGAAGGGGTGGAGCTGCTGCATGAGAGCAAGCTCGGTCGGGTATTTACCCTGATTGTGCGTGGGGGGTCGGACCATGTGAGAGCGCAGTTTGGGGAAATGAATCCGTTACTACTTGACGTGCTACCCTTGACACTGGAAGAAATATTTATTTATGAATTAGGAGGGGAAGATTATGCGGTCCGTGACATTGTCCTCTAGTCGCTATTTTAGCGTTGCGATGTTTTCGCAAACCTGTAATATGTTTGCGCCCATTTGGGTGATTTATGGGGTGTTTTGGTTCTATTCCTGTCCATTGGTCATCATGCGTTATGATTCCGAGTATTATAGTCGGACGGTGGACGAGATGGTGGTCTCGTTAC
>JAWXUK010000265.1:0-2505 GCA_044432785.1 Eubacteriales bacterium
CCGAGATGGTGTGGCTATCATGCCTGACGGTAACTTCGTCCTCCGAGAAAAAGATCGTATTTTCGTCACAGCTTCCACAAATAACCTCACACTACTCCTCAAAAGCTTGGGGATTATCACCCGAAAAGTGCGACGTGTCATCATTTGTGGAGGGGGAAGACTCACGGTTCATTTGGCGGGGCAACTGCTCAAAAGTGGTATCTCGGTCAAGGTTATTGAACAAAATTACGACCGATGCCTTGAACTATCGGCACTCCTAGCTGATGCCGATATCATCCACGGAGATGCCAGTCAACAGCTTCTCCTAGAAGGGGAGGGGGTAAGCACAAGTGATGCTCTCATCGCTATGACAGGACTTGATGAACTAAATATGATCATCTCGCTCTATGGCAAAAATCTAGGGGTGGCACAGACCATCACAAAGCTAAGCCGTGAAGAAAATAACAGCATGATCGATGTGCTCAATTTGGGCAGTGTCATCTGCCCAAAAGAACTATGTTCTAACAATATTGTACGCTATGTCCGAGCTATGGAAAACCAATCAGGGGCAGCGGTTGCAGTTCATGGTATCGCAGATGGCAAGGCAGAAGCGATGGAATTTATCGTGGATAAAAATACGAAGAACATCAATGTCCCTCTCAAAGAGCTTAAATTACGAGACAACGTACTCATCGCCTCCATTACGCACCGAGAGAAGGTTGAAATTTCGGGTGGTGACTCTAAATTCGTGGTCGGAGATCACGTTGTCGTGGTTTCAAACGGCGAACATGTCATCCACCAATTAAACGAGATTTTCAGCGATAGAGGATAGTACATGAATTATAAATTAATGGGCAGATTTATCGCCCAAATTCTCTTGGTCGAGGGGGCATTTATGGTGCCAGCCCTCCTCGTTAGCCTCTTTTATGGCGAATACAATGCAGCAGTGGCTTTTTTTAAGACATTGATCATCCTACTCTTGGTAGTTTTAGTGTTGCGAGCCCTGTGTCGCAATGCCCCCAAAGGCTTTTATGCCAAAGAGGGATTATTTTGTGTGGGACTGAGTTGGATTGTGATGGGGCTGATTGGCTCGGTCCCGTTCTACCTCTCACAAGAAATCCCCGACTATATTGATGCGTTTTTCGAAATTGTGTCTGGTTTCACCACCACCGGTGCCTCTATTTTAAATGATGTGGAAGCCCTCACTCATGGTATGCTATATTGGAGGAGCTTCAGCCACTGGGTTGGTGGTATGGGGGTTCTGGTATTTTTGCTCGCAGTGGCACCGGTTAGTGGTCGTAGCGACGGCTTTGCCATGCACATTCTCCGAGCAGAAAGTCCCGGCCCAAACGTCGGAAAATTGGTGCCACGCATGAGACAAACAGCCAT
This sequence comes from Eubacteriales bacterium, assembly GCA_044432785.1. Classification (GTDB taxonomy): domain Bacteria; phylum Bacillota; class Clostridia; order Oscillospirales; family Oscillospiraceae; genus JAWXUK01. Next base: position 1,369 of record JAWXUK010000265.1, read on the forward strand.
GATATTATACCTCATTTACATCGGCTTAACCATCGCAAACGCCATTTTCCTATTACTCGGGGATATGCCACTATTTGATGCTGTCTGTACAGCTTTGGGAACAGCAGGTACAGGAGGATTCGGCATCAAAAACGACAGTATCGCAGGTTATAGCCCATATATCCAGTGGGTCACCACGATATTTATGTTGCTTTTTGGGGTCAACTTTAGTTGTTACTATCTGCTTTTGCTCGGAAAGGTTGCCAATGTATTCAAAGATGAGGAACTTCGGCTCTATCTCGGAATCATCGCAGGGAGTATCACCCTCATCACCATAAATCTCTGGGGACGGTTCGAAACATTGGAAGAAGGGCTGCGGCACGTCTCCTTTCAGGTGGCAACCGTCATCACAACAACAGGCTTTGCCACAACAGATTTTGACCAGTGGCACAGTTTTTCTAAATCCATTATGTTCTGCTTGATGTTGGTGGGTGCCAGCGCAGGGAGCACTGGTGGTGGCTTTAAATGTGGACGACTTTTACTGGTATTTAAAATTTTGAAGCGCAACATCGAGCAAGTGCTAGCCCCACAGAAAATTCAAGTGGTACGACTCAATGGGCAAGCAATGGACGAGAAAATCCTATCCCATACCAACGCATATCTAGCGGCTTACGTCGTCATTATGGCGGTGAGCTACATTATAATCTCCTTGGATGGATTTTCTATCACCACGAATTTATCAGCAGTAGTGGCGTGCTTCAACAACATCGGACCAGGATTCGAAGGTGTGGGTCCCACTCAAAATTACGCAGGATTTAGTACACTCTCGAAATTTGTATTAATCATCAATATGTTGGCAGGAAGGCTTGAAATCTTCCCGATTTTGGTGCTTTTCTCTCGTAATGCTTGGCGATACTAGAATGTTACCGGTGAGTGAATTGTGAAAATTCTCTCCTTCATTAAGAAGGAGAGAATTTTTTTCGAAAAATGTAAAAAAAAGGGTTGACTTTTTTCTGATATGTGATATAATTATTATTGTCGCTAAGAGATGGAGAGATGGCTGAGTTGGTCGAAGGCGCACGCCTGGAAAGCGTGTAGACCCCTTAAAGGTCTCGAGGGTTCGAATCCCTCTCTCTCCGCCAAATAACCCCTACACAA
>JAWXUK010000266.1:0-2495 GCA_044432785.1 Eubacteriales bacterium
TGCTAAAAAAGGGGCAGTTTTGTTCATTGAATACTCCTTTACAAGGTGTTTATGAGGTCGAAAAGAGCATCCACCAAGTGCTCTTGGGGGAGCTTTTTGAGGACTTTTCCGTGGCAGAAGAGGATCCCTTCACCGTCGCCTCCGGCGATGCCACAGTGAGCAGCAGCAGCTTCGCCCGGACCATTGACAACGCAGCCCATCACTGCAACTGTGATCGGTTTATCAATGGTTTGAAGGCGCTCTTCCACTTGGGTGGCGATGGCAATTAGGTCGATATTGGTGCGACCACAAGTGGGACACGAGATGAGTTCTGCACCCTCTTTGCGCAGTCCTGCCACCTTGAGGATGTCCTTTGCCACTCGGATCTCTTCCACCGGGTCGGCAGTGAGGGTGACTCGCATGGTATCCCCGATGCCGAGGGAGAGGAGACCACCAATTCCCATGGCAGATTTCAGGGTTCCCATGGCGAGTGTGCCAGCTTCGGTGACTCCAAGGTGTAAAGGATAGTCACTTGACTGTGACATGAGTTGGTAGCTTTTCATGGTGGTGGGGACGTGAGAGGTCTTGAGGGAGAGGCAAATATCGTCGAAATTATACTGCTCTAGGAGATGGATGTGGGAAAATGCAGATTCCACCATTGCCTCTGGGGTGACCCCTCCGTACTTTTTGAGGATGGATTTTTCGAGAGATCCTCCGTTTACCCCGATCCGAATGGGGATGTTACGTTCGGCGCAAGCCTTTGCGACAGCTTCTACCTTTTCGGAACTGCCGATATTTCCAGGGTTGATGCGCACCTTATCAGCACCATTTTCGATGGAGAGAAGGGCGAGTTTATAGTCGAAATGGATGTCTACCACGATGGGGAGAGGGCTCTCTTTTTTAATGTGCTGTAGGGCGAGAGCCGAGCGCTCATCAGGAATAGCAAGGCGAATCACTTCACACCCTGCAGTGGCGAGAGCTCGGATTTGGGCGAGGGTGTTATCGATGTCCCATGTTTTGGTATTGGTCATGGACTGGATGGAGATGGGGGCGCCCCCTCCGATGAGGGTCTCCCCTACTTTGATTTGTTTTGTCATGATTCCTCCCTAGGATTTGTCATCCTCTAATAAGGCTTGGACGGCGAGCATGATGCCGAGTTTTCCACTCTCGTAGGTCAATCCACCTTGGAGATAGACGGTGTAGGGTTCTCGCATGGGGGCATCTGCCGAGAGTTCGATGGAGGCGCCTTGGATGAAGGCTCCTGCTGCCATGATGACGTCGCAGTCGTACCCCGGCATGGGCCATGGTTCTGGGGTGACGTAGGAGTCGACCGGAGCGCCATATTGGATCCCTTTGCAGAATTTATTGACGGCTTCGGGGGTCTTCATGTGCACCCGTTGTACGATGTCGTAGCGAGTTTGGTCTGGTGTGGGAGAGGTGTCGTACCCCAATAAATCCATCATGGTGGCAGCGAAAATAGCTGTTTTGAGGGCTTGGGATGTGGTGTGTGGGGCGAGGAAAAGTCCTTGGTAGAGGGCACGATTTTGTCCGAGGGAGGCGCCACATTCCCCTCCGATTCCTGGGACAGAGAGGTGCATGGCAGCAGCATCCACCAGATCTTTGCGACCTGCTATGTATCCCCCTGTGGGGGCGAGTCCTCCACCTGCATTTTTGATGAGAGATCCCATCACGAGGTGAGCGCCGACGTGTGTGGGCTCGAGGGTTTCAACAAATTCTCCGTAACAATTATCCACTAAAATATTGGCATTTGGGTTTACCTTCTTGATGATATCGCACATTTCTCCGATTTGGGACACCGAGAGAGCCAAACGATTGGCGTAGCCCGAAGAGCGCTGAATCAGGACAGCTTTGACCTTGGGGTTTGCTGCCTGTTTTGCGAGCCCCTCGAGGTCGGGTCTCCCCTCTTTGAGGTCAACCTGCTGATAATCCACCCCCCAATCTTTCAAAGAACCTACCCCTTTGTCCACCACACCGATCACCCCTAATAGTGTATCATAGGGGGCGCCGACGGCGGACAAAAGTGTGTCACCCGGCTTGAGTGCGCCAAAAAGTCCACAGGAAATGGCGTGGGTGCCGTTGACGAAGGAGATCCGAACCAGTGCCGATTCTGTGCCGTAGAGATCGGCATAGATGAGGTCGAGTTTGTCTCGCCCAACATCGTCGTACCCGTAGCCTGTTGTCCCTGCAAAGTCGCCATCACAGACACGGTGTTTTTGGAATGCTGAGAGGACTCGAGCAGTATTGTTTTCGGAGATTTGGTCGATATTGGCAAAGAGTGGGGTGCATATTTTAGTGGCTTTTTGGGATAATTGGGTGACGGTTTCGCTGAAAATCATAATGAACCTCGTAAATTAGTTGAATTTGTGTTTGGCGAAGGCGACGCCAAGTTGGATGCAGGCTTCGATATCGGCGAGGCTTACGGTCTCCACTGGGGTGTGGATGTTGCGTGTTGCCACCGAGATGCCACCGGTCTTGACACCGGCTCTGGTTTTGTG
>JAWXUK010000267.1:0-2480 GCA_044432785.1 Eubacteriales bacterium
CTATATTCCTCGTTCTCAAGCGCATAGGCAGCATAGAGTGCCTGCGCAGCCTCGTAGTCCAGACCCAATAACTGCGAAAATTCCCGTGGATTGAGGGAGTCGGTGAGCATATATCCATCCATGGCTTCGGTGTTGGCAAGACCCATCACTCCGGTCACCTCTTCATAGGATTCGAGGTGGGCGATGAGGGCAGATTCGGTCTCGTAACTGCCGGATGGGACAATGAGAACAAGTGCGTTGGTACTGCCGAATTTAGCGATGATACGGTCCTTTTGTTGGAGACGAGGACTCACCGTAGCGGCACGGACATTCCCCTCGGAGAAGAGATATTCGGTCTGATTCGACCAGTAAGCGCAAGCCATGGAGAGCACAAGAAAGATAGGGGGGACGATGTACCGCAGCTTAATGGAGATCCGTCCAATGACTGCAATCGAGGGGACGAAATTGCGGTGCTTGGTGCGGTCGATCAGATCGCTACACAGGACGAGCAACCCAGGCATAAAGAAGAACACACAAAACAAACTTAGGAAAATGGATTTAATGAGCACCTTCGAGAGGTCGGCGCCGAGGGAATAGCTCATAAAAGAGAGAGCGATCAGTCCACAAACCGTGGTGAGACTACTCGACGAAATTTCGATAATTGCCTTAGAGAGTGCCACGGTACACGCCTCTTCGGCTTCGTAATGTTCCCGTTCTTCGGCATAGCGATGGCACAGGATGATGGCATAGTCGATGGCAAGGGCAAGTTGCAAGATAACCCCCACCGAATCCGAAATAAAAGAGATGGTACCGAAGATAAAGTTTGTCCCCATGTTGAGCAGTGCTGCCACCCCAAAGGTGAGGAAAAAGACAGGGATCTCGGCATAGGACTTAGAGGTCAGCACCAAAACCACCACGACCACAACAATGGCAATGACCGTGATGATCGCCATTTCCGAGGTCAAATCCGCAACCGCATCCACTCCGATGGTACTGTTAATGGCGGTATCGTAAGGGGCAGTGAGCTCTCGCACCTCCGCCATGGCAGACAGGGTGATCTCGTCCCCCTCCTCGCCACTAAACATCAAAGAAAAGAGGGCGCTTGCGTCTTTGTAGTGGTCCTCATTCTCTTCAAAGGTGACCATTTGCACCCCGTCGATGGCAGAGAGGATCTCTTTCATGGCAAAGGCAGTGGGAATGTCGATATGGTTGACCATCACGTCAGCCGTGGCAAAGGTGACAAATTCTGCCTCCATCACTTCCAATCCTCGCCGTGTGATGCTATTTTCATCTAAAAAGGCAGTTAAATCATCCTCGGTCTCACCCCAGCTAATACTCACCAAGCAAAAAGCGCACAGGAGGGTGAAGAGGAAGAAGATCAGGTTGCGCCGATAGACAATATGCTTTGCAATACGGTACATCAAATCATTTTGTTTGGATTTCATAAACACCCTCCAATCCTTGCCGTTACGGCAGGTTAAAACAGTCTAATCATATCACAAAATAGGGTATCTTGTCAAGGAAACTCGAAGAGCGAGTTAGTCCAGAATCATTGAGGAAACTTTGTAAGTAAGGTTAGGAGAACCAAAAATAGCTCACACAGAACCAAAACAAAAAGAGCCAGACACCATAAGGGATGTCGGGCTCTTTGATTAGAATAGATTAGCGCAATGTGGCGTACATCACAGCCTTGATGGTGTGCATCCGATTTTCTGCCTCGTCAAAGACAACCGATTGCTTTCCTTCAAAGACCTCGTCGGTGACCTCCATCTCGGGCAGACCGAACTTCTTCGCAATCTCGGCTCCGATGGTGGTTTTGGTGTCGTGGAAGGAGGGGAGACAGTGCATAAAGATGGCATCCGATTTGGCATTCGCCATGACAGAAGAGTTGACTTGATAGGGACGGAGTAGCTTGATGCGACCCTCCCAAACGTCATCAGGTTCGCCCATGGATACCCAGATATCGGTGTAGATAACGTCGGCATCGGTGGAACCTTTGGTCACATCTTCGGTGAGGGTGATGGTAGCGCCACTCTCTTTCGCTAGGGTGCGACAGGTGGCAACCAGATCCTCGGCAGGGAAGAGCTCTTTCGGAGCGCAAGCAGTGAAGTGAATCCCTAACTTGGCACAGACCACCATCAAGCTATTGCCCATGTTGTTACGGGCATCCCCCATATAGGTGAAGTGAAGTCCACGCAGTGTCCCCTTGTGCTCTTCAATGGTGAGCATATCGGCAAGCATTTGAGTGGGATGAAATTCATTGGTAAGACCGTTCCACACAGGGACTCCGGCATAATGGGCGAGGGATTCCACCACTTCTTGGTCAAATCCACGATACTCGATACCGTCGTACATCCGTCCAAGGACACGAGCCGTATCGGGAATGGATTCCTTTTTCCCCATTTGACTGCCAGCAGGGTCGAGATAGGTCACCCCCATCCCCAAATCATACCCAGCCACCTCGAAGGCGCAACGGGTACGGGTAGAACTCTTCTCAAAGC
>JAWXUK010000268.1:0-2474 GCA_044432785.1 Eubacteriales bacterium
CCACTATCGTAATGCCACTCCCCAAGGAAAGGGGAGCTACCTACCCTATTTGCAAGAGACCGACTTCCCCATCACCCCCACCACAACGGTCTCCCAAGCCGACCGTATTTTACGAGCCTTTTATGGATACGAATGCCTCTACCAAGGGGAACAGACCTACGGCTTGCTCCGTGGGCGAGCGGTATTCTCCCCCCTCCTAGCGCAGGAACCATTTCCCCTTGCAGATGGCGCCATCCATCCCGAGAATGCGAGGCAACTATGAAAATCCAACCCATCTCCCTCTCTCACCGAGAACAGGTAGAATCCCTTCGTGCCAAATACCACCACAGCTCAGCTTCCCACAGTTTCACCACCCTTTATATCAATCGCCTCGACTTGGGTTGCAACCTCTATTTTGGCGAAGATTTTTTCACGGTTCAATCGGAATGGGATGGAGAAAATTCGTGGTTTTTCCCCTGTGGAAACCGTGATAATGCTCTCCCCTTCGTCACGCAAGTCCTCGAAAAAGGGGGACGACTGCTCTACATGACCCAAGAGGATACCGATTATCTCACCCAAAAACTCGGCACGCACTTTTGCGCCACCCCCTCCCAAGGGGATAGCGAATACCTCTACGATCGCAACGAGCAAGAGTGTCTCGCAGGCCATAAATTCATGAGGATTCGCAACGATATCAGCCGAGGTAAAAAAGAGGGTAGCTTCACTGCCACCCCCCTCACCCTCGATAATCTCCACCTCGCACGCACCATTCACGATGGTTGGCTCGAGGACAGGGAGGAGGGCTATCTCTTCCCCAACGCAGGTCACGAACTCCTCGACCATTTTGAGGAGCTCGACCTCATCGGGATGCTTGGCTACCTCAACGATATCCCTTCCATGGTGGTGGTGGGATACCCCTTATCCGATACGGTATTCGACCTCTCGATGAGCAATCAATCGGTGCGTATTTCGGGGATCTCCCCTTGGACGAGACAGCAATTCATCTCGTCCCTCCCCAAAAATTATACCATGCTCAACGCAGAAGAGGATTTAGATATCCCAGGGCTACGGCTCATGAAACAAAATATGCGCCCCATTGATCTACTTCAAATGTATATCGGAACAGGAGAAACCCCATGAGATCAAACTACTTCACTCGCAAAATGTTCCTCCGTCAACTCGCTCCAGCCCTCCTCGCAGCGGTCACCCTCGCCTTTGCCGATATGGCAGATGCCGTGGTGGTGGGGCAACGCATGGGCGCCACAGGACTCGCCGCCGTGGGACTTTGTATCCCTATCTTCATGGTGATCAACGTCATCATGCACGGCTTTGGCATCGGTGGTTCTGTGCGATATGCCACCCTCCTTGCCGATAACCAAACAGAAGAGGCGAGCCGACTCTTCCAGGGGGTGATGGTGGTTGCACTCTCGTCAGGGGCAGTCTGTGGTATTGGATGCTATCTCGGGCTCGAGCAGCTCCTCGCCATCCTCGGCACCGTGCCAGAAGATGGCGAGCTCTACGTGGCGACCTACCAATATGCCAGTATCGTTTGTCTCTGCACCCCTGTCTTTTACCTCACCTATATTCTGCAATACTTCCTCCAAAATGATGATAAAGAGGCAGTGGCAGGATGGGGATTCTCGATAGGGATGACGGTGGATATCATCTTAAATGTCGTCTTAGTTCTTATGTGCGACTGGGGGATACGTGGGGCTGCCGTTGCCACTGTGGTGGGAAACTTAGTAACCTCCTCCATCTTCCTTTTGACCATCTCACGCAAAAGATCCCCCCTCTACCCCACCACCTTCTCCCCCGACTACCGTAGTGGCTATCAAAGCTTTCTCGCCGGGGTCTCCTCTTCAAGTCGTTACCTCTTCACCATGACATTCCTCATCATCGCAAACCGTTGCCTCCTCGTCATGGCAGGGGAACTGGGTGTCGCCGTCCTCGATATTTTGCAAAATGCCTCCTTCGTGGTCTACTATATCTACGAAGCCATGGCACGGTCGGCTCAGCCCCTTCTTAGCACCTACCACGGCGAAAAAAACAAAGAACAACTGGCAGTGACACGTCGGATCGCCTCCCTCTCAGGTCACTGCGTTGCCATGATCACCATGGGTGGCATCTGTCTCCTTCCGGCATTTATTTGTAATCTCTTCGGGATCACACGCCCCGAAGAGGTCCTCCTCTCCACCTCGGCATTACGGCTCTTTTGTTTGGGAGGACTCTTCGGAGGGGCCAACCTCCTCGCCCTTAGTTTCGCCCAATCCTGTCACGACGAAGATACCGCCTTCTTCATCACTGCTATGCGTGGAGGGGTGATTCTGCTCCCTGTCACGTTGGCTTGTGCCTTCCTCGATGTTTATTATTTCTGGTACCTCTTCCCAATTACCGAGCTTACCACCCTGCTGCTTACAAGGTTGCGAGCCACCTTACGCAAAAAGCACACCCCGCCACCCCCCACCGTCTTTGCTCATACCATCGGCAACGACCTT
>JAWXUK010000269.1:0-2464 GCA_044432785.1 Eubacteriales bacterium
CCCGACGACACCACGGTTGACCCCGACACCACAACCGATCCTGACACCACAACCGACCCCGACGTAGACCCAGATCTTTAAGAGATCATCGCATAAAAAGTCAGAATCAAATAAAATCTACCATTTACCTAAGGCGGTGAACATGATATGATAAATAATATACTATCAAATGTCACGCCCAGTGTAAGCCCACAGCACACTACCTCGCAAACCTATCAAGGAGGCTTTACTGCGGCGCTGCAACAGGAACTCGAACAGAGTAGCATAGACTTTTCAAAGCACGCAATGGAACGAGCCCAGCAGCGTGGTATTGAGGTCACACCTGATCTAATGAATCAACTGGTCAGTTCTGTGGAAAAAGCAGAGGCAAAGGGAGCCAACAATATTCTGGCTTTCGACACCACAAACGCCTTCATCATCAACGTTCCCAATCATCGTGTGATTACCACCATGACCCAAGAAGAGATGAAGGAAAATATTTTCACAAACATTGACGGAGCCGTTCTCTTATAGAGTTACAGGACCTTATTAGGATGTAATCGTAGAAAATCCGATTGATTTTCTGCGAACGGCGCAAAAACACTCACTTTTAAGGAGCAAAACTATGACAGCAGCAATGTACTCAGCAATTTCAGGATTACAATCTCACATGAGCAAACTTGCAGTTATCGGTAACAACGTGGCAAACGTTAACACCCACAGCTACAAATCCTACCGTATGACCTTCAACGAATCCATCTACTCCACCACTCGAGCAGGTTCCAACAGTGCAGGGGTGGTTACTGGTGGTTTGAACCCATCCCAAGTGGGTTACGGTACCAACGTCTCCTCCATCGATATCAAAATGTCCACCTCCACTTACAGCCCAACCGGCTTTAATATGGACTGCATGATCTCGGGTGACGGATTCTTCCTCACAGGAACCAAAGACCTCACGGTCAACGGTGGTGAAGATTTAACGCAATTCGACCTCTCTCGTATGGGTGACTTCCGTATCGATGACGATGGATATATCGTAGACTCCCGTCGTGCGGTCATCTTCGGTTTCGCTATGGTGCAAAACCCCGAATATAATGTGGATGCCACTCCCGAGGACCTGATTAGCAATCCTGAATGGGGTGAAGAATTCATCCTTAGTACCGACCTCGTCCCCCTCCGTGCCCCCATCGCAGCCGCAGTTCCTACAGAGGATAATGGTGGTATCATCGATGGAATCGAGCAATGGGGAACAGGTGATGCGGTCTATGATGTCCTGACCGTAGCGGATCCTAGCACTGATGGGGGTCCAACCTACAACGTCACCCCTTCCATTGGAGACCTAGAGTACGAATTCGGTGTAGCTGGAGCCCCAGCCACTGATGCGGTCAACACCTCCATCGTCCCCAACGACCAAGGAACCACCATCACCCTCACAAGTCTTAGCATTGATGCCACAGGTAAAATCAGTGGTATCAATGATGCTTCGGGTCTTCCTGTCACCATCGGATATGTGGCAATCGCAAACTGCCAAAACTCCAGTGGTGTGACCAACATCGGCTCCTGCTACTACAAAGCATTGGGTGGTGCCGGTGATGTTAGCGTCTCCATTGCAGGTGGACTCGGTTTAGGCCTCTACCTCAACAACCGTCTCCCGGCTGAGGATGGATCTGGTGTTTCTGTTGAAGATGCCCTCGGTAAAGGTGATGTTTCCATCATGAACGGTGGATTGGAAGCTTCCAACGCCGACCTTGCAACCGAATTTGCCGAAATGATCATCACTCAACGTGGCTACCAAGCCAATACCCGTATGGTCACAGTGACCGACAGTATGCTAGAAGAATTGGTCAATATGAAACGATAATAAAAAAATAGCATAGAGGAAGGAAAATTATTGGACAAATGCCTTCCTCTATGTTATAATAGAAGCATGCCATTGAAAAGAGGGGATTTCATGATTATTTTAACCAAGCGCAATAACGAACAATTTGTTGTAAACCACCGTCAAATCTCTTGTATTGAGACAATACCTGAGACAAAAGTTGTGTTAATGAATCGTGATTACTACATCGTCCTCGAGACACCGGAAGAAGTGGTAGAAAAAATTATCGACTTCACTGCAAAGGTAAAAGATGTTTATCGAGTGATTTCCATTGTGGATCATCGCTAAACCAACACAAATGCGAAACCTCGTCCAAGGATGGATGACAGAAAATATGCGCATAGCGCAAGAAGCGAGCGTGAAATAGAATGAATCTAACCTATTTGATTGGTTGCCCTGGCGCATTTTTCGTCATGGTCGCCGCAATGACCTTTACCAAAGATCCCGCAGATGGAGGCTTCATGGTCTCCGTACCACAGTTATCAAACTTCATCGATGCCACCAGCGTCTTCGTGGTGGTGGGGTGTACTGTGTTTGTCTTGATTGCAAGTACCCAAGGAAAAATCCTCAAAGACATCCCAAACCAATACGAACCTCGCTTTAATG
>JAWXUK010000270.1:0-2452 GCA_044432785.1 Eubacteriales bacterium
TCAAGTTCGCTTTGTAGGGCATCAGAATCGCCACCACCACCGCTACCTTTTGCCTGTTCTAGTTCCAGTTCTAGGTTGCGAATTTCAGAAGCATACTGCTTCTCGGTTTCACCGAGGGCAAGTTCGTTGTTTTTAATATTGGATTCCAAGGTGGCGATAGTAATCTTTAGGGTTTCGATTTCTTCTGTAAGTGCAACGGTATCAGGAGGCCCTTTGGACTCTAATTCTTCACGCAATTCATCAATATTTTGGCTAAGCTCACGAATTTTGAAAGATTTCTCTTCCTCTGCCTTGGTCGCTTGCTCCAAACTGGTGGTAGCGGAAGAAAGCTTGTCTTGCAAGCGTTGTACACGTGAGGTGTGGGACTCCACAGTGGTTTCAATATAAGCAATCACGTCTTCTCGGTTAAAACCGTTAAACGTGGCAGATCTGAATTGATAATCCATAACATCTATCTCCCTAAAAATTGTGTATTTCATGCTAGTGTATCCTAAATTATACCATATCATACTTTTTAATTCAATGGTTATTTGAAAATTTTTTACTTTTTTTTTGGTTTGAAACTACTTTTCGTTTCTTTACGAAAAAACCCATGAAAAATGGGGGTAGGAAAACGGATGATTCTGCCTTGTATCGGTGGAAATAATCTCGATACAAGAGGGGAGAAAAAGAGTTGACGAAATCCCCCGAAAGTGCTATAATGAGGAAATGTCCATCCAAGAGATGTGGCGAAAGGAGATACCCTATGTGGAGTTCAAACCGTTGGACGGACTACGAATTAATTGATTGTAGCAAGGGGGAAAAGCTCGAGCGCTGGAAGGATCAAATCCTTGTCAGACCCGACCCCCAAGTGATATGGAATACCCCCCGAGCCACAGGTGGATGGCGAGAGAATAACGGCAGATATGCCCGATCTAGCTCTGGTGGGGGACAGTGGGAGCACAACACCATGCCCCCCCGTTGGACCATCCAATATGATGATTTAACCTTCAACCTCAAACCCATGAATTTCAAGCACACGGGGATCTTCCCTGAGCAAGCTTGCAATTGGGATTTCGCAATGGAACAGATCAAGGGCGCAAATCGCCCCATCTCTGTCCTTAATTTATTTGCCTACACAGGTGGCGCCACCATCGCTTGCGCTGCAGCAGGGGCATCTGTGTGCCACGTTGATGCTGCCCGTGGCATGGTCGCATGGGCGAGAGAAAATGCAAAATCCTCCAACTTAGAAGAGGCACCCATCCGTTGGATTGTAGACGATTGCGCCAAATTTGTCGAGCGAGAGATCCGTCGTGGACGCAAATACGATGCCATCATCATGGACCCACCCTCCTACGGACGAGGACCTTCAGGCGAGATATGGAGGATTGAAGATAACCTCTTCCCCTTTGTGGAACTGACCAGCAAATTGCTCTCAGATAACCCCTTATTTTTCATCCTAAACTCCTATACCACAGGGCTTGCACCATCGGTGGTCACCTATTTACTCGAGACACTCATCTCCAAAAAACACGGGGGGATAGCAGTGAGCGACGAATTGGGACTCCCTGTGACAAAGAGTGGACTGATATTGCCTTGTGGCGCTGCAGGTCGTTGGACCTCAAAAGGATAATCGATTATGATAAAAGCAGAAAATCTCACCTATCACTACCCAGCCACAGAAACACTCTCCCTCCCGGTTTTTGAGGGGCTAAACCTCACGGTGGAGCAGGGGAGTTTCGTGGCAATTTTAGGACATAACGGCTGTGGAAAATCCACCTTAGCCAAGCACATGAACGCCATTTTGCTCCCCAGTGGAGGAACCATGTGGGTGGGGGAGTGGAGCACCCAAGAACAGGCACGTCTCCTCGATATTCGTCGCACGGTTGGCATGGTATTTCAAAACCCCGATAACCAAATCGTGGCAAACGTGGTGGAAGAGGATGTGGCATTCGCTCCTGAAAATCTCGGTATCCCACCCAAAGAAATCCGTCAACGGGTGGACGATGCCCTCGCATCGGTTGGCATGAGCCAGTTTGCTCAGCACGCCCCACACCTCCTCTCAGGGGGACAAAAACAGCGTGTTGCAATCGCAGGGGTGATTGCTATGGAGCCTAAGTGCATCGTCCTCGATGAACCCACTGCCATGCTCGACCCCTCAGGGCGACAAGAGGTGCTCCAAACCATCCAGAAACTCAACCGAGAAAAAGGGGTGACCGTCATTTTAATCACCCACCATATGGACGAGGCAGCCCAAGCACAACGGCTCGTCGTCATGGATCACGGCACCATTGTGTCAGACGGCCCCCCAAGCGAGGTATTCCAAGAGGTTGACAAACTTGAATCCATCGGACTTGCCGTCCCACACACCACAAAACTACTGTGGGAACTGCGTGCCGAGGGCTATGACCTCCCCCTCAATGCCCTTAGCGATCAGCAGTGCGCCGAGGCGCTTTTTGCCTTACTCACGCCC
>JAWXUK010000271.1:0-2438 GCA_044432785.1 Eubacteriales bacterium
TGGAGCTGTTGACAGAAGTGTGGTAAGTGAATGTGAGCACCACGTCTTGGTTTTTAGCAGCTGCTAGTTTGAAGGTAGCACCAACGGTAGAAATAACAGAGTTGTTGATGTCAGGGTTGTCAGTGCTTTCAGGTGTAGCGGTACCACCGGCAACAGTGACAGTAAGAGTATGGCCGTCAGAAACACCTTCTGCTGTAGCAACAGCAGTTTTGAATGCAGATGCGACTTGGTTCATTGCGGTGATGTCGGTACCTTCACGAGAAGATTCGATGTAACGGAGAAGGTTAGGAGCGAGAACACCAACGAGAACTGCCATGATGGCGACAACGATGATGAGCTCGATTAGGGAGAAACCTTTGTTCTCCTTCATGCTGGATGCGAGGGCGGCTTTCTTGCGTGCTAGATAGTTTGTCATAGTATTTGCCTCTTTCATAAAAAAAATTTATTTCAGTCACTTGCGTGACAAAAATATCAACTAAATGTCGCCGAGATCGTTGTAGAGCTGAGCCATAGGCATCATAACTGCTCCGATAATGACTCCGCAAATCCCTGCTAGGACGATGATGGTAACCGGTTCGAGTAGTGTCATAAGACTTTCTGTTGCTGCTTCCACTTCCTCTTCGTAGTAATCGGCGAGGGTGTCGAGCATTTTCTCGGTTCCACCAGTTTCCTCTCCGATTGCTACCATATAGTGAACGAGAGGTGGGAATAGACCTGTGTTATGCAAACATTCATTCATAGGAGTACCCATTGAGACCCCTTCTGCAACTTTGTGCAGAGCTGAACGAAAAAAGAGATTGGACATGATATCTGCTGTGATATGTATTGCGTCGATAATGGCAAGACCTGATCCTAGTAATGTGGAAAGTGTACGAGCCATACGAGCTGAAGCGGTCTTGATGACTAGATTTTTGACCACTGGAGTTCTAATAGTGAGTGTGCTAACAAGTGTTTCGCCTGTTGATGTTTTTAAGAAAAGTTTCAGCCCAATAAACATGGCCACCATGACACCAACTACGACATACCATTTTTCTTGCATGTATTCACTAGCATCCATCACCCATATGGTCAGTGCTGGTAGTTCGGATCCCATATCAGCAAACATGGATTCGAAGGTCGGGACAATAAATACTAACATACCGATGACTACGACGATGGCAACCACTGCAATACATGACGGGTAGATAGCAGCTTTTTTGATCGTGGACTTTAACTTTGATTCCTTTTCAAACTGAACAGCCATACGGGTGAAACTCACTTCGATGGAACCGGATGCCTCACCTGCTTTAACCATAGTGACAAACATCATTGGGAAAACCTTGGGATATTTCGCCATCATACTAGAGAATGTATCACCTTGTTCAATCCCTTTGCGAGAACCTTCGATAGCATCTTTGAGCATCTTATTCTCAGTCTGTTCGTAGAGCATAGCTAGTGCTGAAATAACCGGAACACCTGCCTCAACGATGGAGACGAACTGCCGACAGAACACCGATAGATCTTTCGGAGATGGTTTTTTAGCACCGATCTCTTTCGAACCCATTTCGTCAGCCCAACTTGCCTCTTCAATCGAGAGAACGATGTTGCCACCACTTTTGAGTTGAGCGGAAGCCTGCGCCATGGTTTCAGCATCTATCACGCCTTTTTTGGAACGTCCTTCTGAGTCTGTGATATCGTATGAAAAACTTGGCACGTTGGTCACTTCCCTTCAAAACTAGAATGTTGTGAGTAATCATTTAAGGGCGAACCCTCTTTTTGATTGTACTTCTATATCGACTCTTTCTAATTAGAACTTAATAGTCTTTTTCAACTTTTTTGGAGTCCGTTTTTATCTTGAGATGTGACAGGATTCACTGGTTTTTTCCTTGAATTAACTATACCACAGTCCAAACTAAAAATCAAGCACTTTTTGTGATTTTCTTCCTTTTTTTTGCTTTCTCTTTTATTGCCGAAAAGAGGTCTTTCAAAAGAATTTTCCTTTGTTAATTTCGACTAGAAACCTCTGATTTTTGGTTCGAGACTAATGGGGTCCTGCGCATACTCGATTGCCACGTCGGCTTCGATGCTGCCTTGCATATAGAGGGAGTAGATGGCGTCGTCCATGGTGACCATTCCGACCTTTTTACCAATTTGCATCGCAGTCGCAATTTGGTGGATTTTCCCCTCACGGATGTGGTTTCTGATGGCTGCCGAAGCCACCATCACTTCCACAGCAGCCACACGACCACCACCCACTTTTGGGAGGAGCTGTTGCGAGACCACGCAAGAGAGCACGTCGGCGAGCTGTGCACGCACCTGACCTTGTTGGCTTGGAGGGAAAACGTCGAGCACACGGTCGATGGTGTTAGCAGCGCCGATGGTATGTAGGGTGGAGTAGACAAGGTGACCTGTTTCGGCTGCGGTAACTGCGGTTGCGATGGTTTCGAGGTCGAACGAGC
>JAWXUK010000272.1:0-2428 GCA_044432785.1 Eubacteriales bacterium
TATAGCTCCCTCGTCAACCAACCCGAGAGCCAAACCATCCCCTTGATCGACACCATCCTCTTTGTGGATGATATGTCCACCGATGGCTATTTCACCCTAGAGGGGGAAGGAACCGACGAGCTCACCGAGCAAATGGATGTCATCCGAAATGCTCTGCTCATGCTCGAGAGCGAGGATTATAGTCGGCTCCTTGTCACCATCGACCTTCCCGACGAGAGCGACGAGACCTTCGAGTTCCTCGATTTGGTGTACAACGAAACCGGGATGTTTTACGACGAGGTTTACATGGCCGGTAACTCCACGAGCAACTCGGATCTATCTGCCACCTTTATGAAGGATAATTTGATGATTAGTATTCTCTCGGCGCTCTTCGTGGTGGGGGTGTTGCTATTCACCTTTAGTTCGGTTGCCATCCCTGTGATCTTGATTTTTATCATTCAATCGGCAATTTTTATCAACTTTTCCATCCCCTATTTGATTGGAGAGGGACTCTTCTTCATCGGGTATCTCATTGTTGCCGCCATTCAAATGGGTGCAAACGTCGACTATGCCATCGTAATCACCAACCGATACCTCAAACTGCGTGAGACCACCGACGATCACACTGCCATTGTCCAAGCCCTCGACGAAGCATTTTCCACCGTCTTCACCTCGGGTACCATCATGGCTTCGGCTGGGATGGCACTTCAGTTTTTCACCACCGACGGTACCATCGCTACCTTAGGGCAGTGCGTGGGACGTGGTACCATTATCTCGATGATTTTAGTGCTCTTTGTTCTGCCTCAAATTCTCTATCTTGGAACCGGGCTGATCGATCGTACCTCCTTCCAAATGAGGGGTGCCCACGAGAAACAAAGCACCGATGATCAAGGCCGTATTTTGGTGCATGGTCGGGTGCGTGGATATGTCAAGGGGTACATAGATGCCCAGATCTACGGCTCGATTGCTGGCACCTTAGATGCCACCACCGAGCAAGAGGAGGTGGAGACATGATGCGAAAATTAGTTGCACTACTGCTTGTGCTTGGGATCTGTCTCCCCCTTGTGCTCGCCATGCCGATCAACACGACACTCTCCACTCCGGTTGCCTCTTCCACCCTCACCATCTCCACCACCGAGGAATTTTTGGAGTTTGCGCTACAATGTCGGTTTGATGGGTATAGCGCAGGGCTTTCGGTGTCCCTTGGGGCTGATATCGACCTCACTGATACCGATTTTTCTGGTATTCCTGTCTTTTTAGGCAACTTTAATGGTCGAGGATACACCATTACCTACTCTGCTATCCAAAATCGAGACGAGCAAGGACTGTTTCTACGGTTAGAGCAAGGTAGCTCGGTCACCAATCTATTGGTGGAGGGGGCGCTCTCTGCCGACCATAGCATTTTAGGTGGTGTGGTGGTGGAGAATTATGGCTCCTTGAATAACATCCACTTTGATGGATCCCTCTTTGGGGATACCACCCTCGGTGGAATTTGTGCCATCAACCACGGATCTATTTACTATTCCACTGTCCGTGGCGAAATCATCGGTAAAGGTCGTGTGGGTGGCATCGTGGGGGAAAACCATGGCACCATCTACTCTTGTACCAACCGTTCTACCATCAACCACGATATTAGCGAGGTTACCTTCTCCACGCAAGAGCGTCTTACCCTCTACCCTTGGGAGAATGAAGAGATTTCGGACTTCGAGGATTTGGGTGGGATCGCAGGGGTGAGCTATGGTCTGATTCAGTCCTCGGCTAACTACGGCGCCATAGGCTACCCCGAAACTGGGTACAACGTCGGTGGGATTGTTGGGCGACAGTCGGGTTATATCAATCGCTGTACCAATCACGGCGCTGTCTCGGGACGGCAATCGGTGGGAGGGGTCGTGGGTGCCATCACCCCCTATCTCGCCTCTATTTACAGCATCACTTTGCTCGAAGAACTACGGCAAGAGATGGACTATTTAAGCACCCTTACCTCCAATTTCAATGCCAGTGCAAGGGATGCAAATTCCGAGATCTATCTACAAAGTTCCCTGTTGCTCGATCGTGTGGACGATAGTCGCAACTATGCCGAAGGATTTTTCGACAATGCACAGGTTTTGCTCGATCAAAACGTGGATGAACTCAATCGCATTAGTGTCACCTTGGCAGATTCCCTCGATCAACTGGTTCCCATCCTTGAGTGGACAAATGAGGCAGGGGATGAGCTTGGCTATGCCCTCGAAGACCTCTCCGACCTCTCTCGTGTTCTTCAGGATATCTCCCAAGAACTCGAAGGGGTGGACGATGCTTTTGATGATCTATCGGGGGATATGGCTTTAGCAGATGCCGATCTATCCTTGGCGCTCTCGTCCCTCTCGAGTGCCATCGGACATCTCGCCAGTGCTGGGGATGCTGTGGATCAGGCTGCATTTGGTAGCGCTGTGGAGGATACACTTTGTTT
>JAWXUK010000273.1:0-2428 GCA_044432785.1 Eubacteriales bacterium
CCCTCTTGGTAGGAATAAAGTTCCCCCTTACCGTTGCTGTAATCCTTCAAATAACGGATGATATCGGTGGGAGTGGTGTCGAATTGGGTGACATCATCGGCGATTTTGGTGGAGTTCTCTTGCTCGTACACCTTTAATGTGCCATTTTCTTTCGAGCTATTCCACTCGGAAATGTAGATCAAGCGATGGGGTTGCACCAAAAGATCCGAAATCTTCACATCAAAATCCACTCGATTTTTCCCGAGATAGAGCTCCCCTTGACCTTCCTCCACCTCCTTGAAATAGCAGAGCTGACCATCTGGGAGGTAGGTGAGTCCTCCCTCGACGCAAACGTCGTGATCGTAGGAGGTCGGGGTGGTGGACTCTGCGAGCGAGACTTGATAGAGTTCCCCCACGCCAGATTCATTGATCTGGTCGAGGAAATAGAGGAGGTCGCCGTCTGGGGAAATGGAGAACAAATCCCCTTGATTTTGTGCTAAAATGGTGGCATTTGCACCCACGGCGATATGTTTTTCCGAAGCAGAATAGAGGGCTGCAGAGACCATGGTCTCCACATCGCTTGCCGAGTGGACCTCTTCGAGGGGGATCTTGAACACCGAGGCAGCATGATATGCCGTGAAGATCATCACGGGTTGTGCCGAGGAGGAAATCATCCCATGGGTGAGGGAAACCGACTGCGCCACAAGGGTTTCGCTGTTGCCATCGTGGTGATAGAGGGTGTATTCCGTGCTCTCGAGGGTGGCGTTTGCAAGGCTTTCTCGCAGGGTGTCTCGCAGGGCGATGGCTTGGAAATTGCGCACTTGCTCATCATAGGTGGCCTGAAGCTCTAAAATCATTTCGTCATAGTCGAGCAGACTCAATTCATATTCTTCTAAGGCGAGGTCAAACTGATCTTGGTCATCGAAGTACAACCATTCTGGTGGTTCTGGAGGTTCGGGGAGTTCCAGCTCTTCAGGAGGGGTTGCGAGGAAGTCGGAGGTGGCGTGGGGGTCATCGACATATTCCAGCAGGTCGTGGGTGACCGTGGTGGCCCTAAGATAATAGAGCTCACCTGTGTTAGGGGCAACCCAAACAGAGGACTCAATCCCTTCGGCGAGAAGGGTGCGCTCCTCCTCGGGGAGGGTTTGACGATAGAGCGAGCCATCTTTGGTATAATAGAGGGTGGCGAGATCGTCGCTCACGGCATGGAGGGTCTCGACCTCGCTATCGAGTTTGATCACGCCATTCTCAGCGCTCCACAGCGAGAGATCGCACTGCTCTGTGAGCATGACCACACGGCTTAGGTCGGCATCACAGGTGAAATGGATCACGTCGGAAGCCAGTTTAACCTTGTTTTCCATGTCGTAGTGATAGAGAGCCCCCTGTTTGAGGTAGACCATCTCGCTCCCATCGGGGTGGAGGGCGTAGGAGCTGATCTCGGAGTCGATCTTCTCCCCCTCGGATTGCAAGGTTTTGCGCACGTAGAGGGTCACCCCTTGCGCTAGATTCTCCACACGGTCGGGGTAGAAAACCAGATCCCCTGCAGTGGCGACAAAGAGGGAGAGTTCCTCCACCTCGTCGGTGTTGAGTCGAGAGGAGAGCGCTATCGTTTTCCCGTTGCGCAGACCCTCTATCTCTCCTCCTTTGAGGTAGAGCGAGATTTCCCCTCCACCAGAGAGCAAGGCAGATCTACCAAACCAGAATCCCACAGCCATTGCCACCACAGCGATGAGCAAGAATATCCACGCTTTGGACTTGCGACGTGGGCGAGAGGGGACTTGCTCCACGGGGGGAGCTTGGTCTGGTGGGGTGGTGGAGATTTGTGGGGACTCGGTGGTTTCTTGGGCGAGTCGAGTTCCACAATGCTCGCAAAATGTATTGTCTTGATGGTTTGATTGTTGACAGTTTTGGCAGATCATTCTATGATATCCTCTCGTGTTAGTTCCATATCAGGTGGGGTATCCTCTTCTGGGAGGATGCCTTGCGCCACATCACACAGGGTGTCGAGCAGTTGCTGGTGGTTTTCGCTCTCCCATAGGGCGAAAACGGACTGGATCAGCCCCTCTTTTTCGTCAGAAGTGAAAAGGTTTGTGCCAAATTCGGCAATATAGAGCTCGCCTTGGCTCATATCCATTAAAATCAGGATTCCGACCTCGGAAGCATACGGTGTCTCTTGGGAGGCGAGCACCCCTTCATAATAGGAGGATGCAAATTCCTCCATGGACATGGAAAAGAGGTTCTCGGTAATCACCATCATCACATGATGATCCACGCCAATCGTCACAAACTCCTCCATGGCTTGGGGGAGGGTTTGGAACTGGCGACTCTTATCCTCGAAGAGATAGAGGGTATCCTCTCCCTGATGGGTTTGACGGTAGGGAGAGCTCTCCCCTTGCTCCTCTAGGTCCTCAAGAGATTCGAGATCTTCGAGATCTTCGAGGTCTTCTAG
>JAWXUK010000274.1:0-2416 GCA_044432785.1 Eubacteriales bacterium
ATGGTGTTAGCTCCTCGAAGATCGTAGGCAAGTCTTAAAACGAAAAGGTGGATTGGATGGAGTAGGATTCGTATTATGGAATGAATTTCTAGATACATCTTAATATGATGGGTGGAAGATAGGAAGGGTGTGGTTTTCAATTTTTTCGGCGAGGACAGAGATCATTTGCTCTAAATCCTTACTACTTTCTGCTGCTTTTTCCTCTTTGTTTGCGCTAATGACAGCAGCAATGACGACTACGATGGCCACCACGATCCCTACAATGATTTCGAGAGACATAAAAAATCTCCTTTTATCGTAAATGAAATAGTTTTGAATTATTTCGAATTTAGTAGTGTGACCTACAAATCATAATCAAATGTATCCTTTTTTTTCTTTTCTGGTAATAGTCCTATCAGCAGCCCTAACACAAAGGAAATTCCACCACAACTCGCAAAAATAGTACCAAACAAGGTTTGCGCCTTGAAATATTCCTCTAAACTGGTGTCAGATGCCAATAAGAAGAGCTGATTTCTATCATCTAAATAAGTGGAAACCTTCAAATTTTGGTTTATATTCGTAAATTCTTGTGCTTTATCGTCACTGGGGAAGTCCGTATGATACTCGTAAGTATAAGCATCCTCACCCACAAAACCAAGATACATCGGAACGTAGACGGTGGTTGTTTTGTTTCGTGAGACTCCATTGGTTCTCGTTCTAGAAGTACTTGTTTTCCTAAGATTTTCGTGAAAAAAGAACTCATATTCGCCAGTTTTCTCGTAATCTTCGTGGTTTGGTGTCGTGGCAATAACGATGCCCCCGACTAGCATGAAAATAAAGCCGATCAAACAGAAAAGCAACAAGAAGAGTTTTTTGCTTTTTTTAGAATCTAGTGTTACGGTTTTAGAGTATGCGCCAAATCTTTTTTCAAAATACATTGTTTCACCTCCGTTCAGATTACATCGTAGCACACCCCACCCAGAAAATCAATCTCTTGTTCACAAACGACGTGTTTTGTTCACGAACGACATCAATTTACGGAAAAAAGGACATAACGATCGCTTGTATTTTCGTCATGCCAGAAATTATTTAGCATTTAAAAGGACGATTTCCACCTTGAAAATTTGTTTGATAGTGGATATTTGAAAAATACCACCCTCGCCTTCTACCAAACTTTTCACTGTGGAAAGTCCTAAACCGTGGCGATTGGATTCCGGTTTTGTGGTGGGGGGGAGTCCCTGTTCTAGGGAGATTTTTCCCTGATAAGGATTTTCAACTTTGATAAATAAATTGGAATTTTGACTCGTGATTTGCAGATCCACCCTTTTATCGAGCAGTTTTTCCTGTGATTCACGGGCATTGTCTAATAAATTCCCTAAAATAACCGAGAAGATATCCGGTTTGATATGAAATTCGAGGTTTGGTTCTATTGCAACTTCAAAGTGTATATTTTCCTGTTTCGCCTTATAAAGTTGGTAATTTAGTAGCAAGTCAAGACCGGAAAAATTTGAAAAATATTGATATTCTTCGGAAAACACGGCATCAAAAATGGCATTGAATTTATCCAAGGTATTCTGATTTTCCACAGGGAGCTCTGCTAAAATAGGAAGTAATTGATGCTTTACATCGTGCTTTAAAATAGATAATTCCTTCAAATATTCTCCCAAAGCATGATGTTCTCTGGAATATCGCTCCATCTCTTGATGAATCAGACGTGTTTTTCTACGATAATCCTCTAAATCTAGGTTATGAATGTAACTAATGACATTGGTGATGAAGAAAAAAACAATGCAAATTGCCAGCAAAAAACCTTCGGTGGATTGCGTAGTTTCAATGAGTGGGAAAACAATAAAATATATGAGATATAAGGTATAAGTGCCAAGAGAAAAGGTGATAACATGAAAAAATGCTGATAAAAATCCGATTTGTTTCTCTTCTCCTGCTGTTTCCCCACTATTTGCAACTACTTTTTTGTAGAGATAAATCAAAATAAGGGTCAGCAAACGAGAGGTAACAATCATGATGACCGCTTCTGGTGTGCGAGGGGAAGGGATCTCATTCTCTAATCCAAACAAAAGGAGGAGAAATAATACCATAATTGCCTCGGTTGTCATGGAAAAAGCCGATATAAAGAGGTAAGATAGTATTTTCTGTACCCATGTGGTTTTGATTAGTAAAATGGGAAGGATATAAACTAAATTGGCTAAAGATACGATGGTTGATTGTTCTAATTCCCAATAACAAGAGCCGAAACTCTGCATGAAAACTGTGGTATAAGCGATAAAACGAAGTAATTTCGACCCTCGATCATTGTTGCGAAAGTAAATATCATGTAAAAACTTCAGTGCGAGGGCATGCACAATCCCTTGCACTACAAAAATAAAGGTATATAATAATTCCATTTAGTCTCCCCTCGTCCCTCTTCCACTAACATAGG
>JAWXUK010000275.1:0-2414 GCA_044432785.1 Eubacteriales bacterium
GCGCGCCCCTTCGAGGTTGAGCTTCTCTTGCGCTTTGTCGGCAAGGTCACGTCTTAGGTCGTCACAAACCTTGGTCTGTGCCACGATTTGGCTCTGCTTTTTAGCGATTTCTTGGTCGAACTCTGCATTTTCCACCTGATAGGTCTCGAGAAGGGAGTGGTTATCCTGTCGATCCCCCGAGAGGTCTCCGAGGAGGGTGGTAAGGCTTGCAAGGCTATCGGTGACGGCACGTTTCTCGGCGTCGAGTCCTGCCAGTTTGACGGCGAACTCCGAGATGGTGGCAGCCATCTTGGCAGAGGTCTCGGCGAGGGATTCCCGAGATTTTTGACTCTGCTTGCTCTGTTCTTGAATCTCTGCGAGGGCAGAGTCGAGGGTGGCAATCTTCTCACGAGCCGAAGCAGTATCGGCTTCGGTTTTGTCGGCACGTTCCTTTAATTGAGTGAGGGAGAGGAGGTGCTTCGCCTCCTGTGCGACGAGGTCGGCGAGCAACCCTTGATGACGGTTATACTCCCCTTCGTGTCGCAAAATATCATCCTCAAAGACACGGAGCTCTCCCTGTGCTACCTCGAGTTGATATTGATCCTCTGAGACCACACGTTTTTGCTCTTCCACATCCTTTTGGACGGTGGCGAGGATGCCGGCTTGTCGCTCGGTGGTGGTTTTGAGGGTTTCGAGCTCGTCTTTACGGCTTAGAATGCCGGCGCTTTTATTGGCAGAACCACCTGTCATGGATCCCCCTTGGTTGAGGACCTGTCCATCAAGGGTGACGATGCGAAATTGATGGTTAAACTGGGCGGCAATGGCGATGGCACGGTCGAGGTCCTCTACCACGGCAACCCGACCGAGAAGGTTTGCGAAGACGGGGGCATAGGTGGGGTCGAAGGAGATGAGCTCGTTTGCGATCCCGACAAAGCCATCGGTCTGCTCGAGTTGACCCTTTTGAGAGAGGGAACCTGCCCGAATGGTGGAGAGGGGGAGGATGGTGGCACGGCCTGCGTTGCGACGTTTGAGGGTTTCGATGACGTGTTTACCATCCTGAGGGGTGGAGACCACGATGTTTTGCATGGCACCACCGAGGGCTGTCTCGATGGCGATGGTATATTCTTTGGGAAGGGTGAGGAGGGAGGCCACCGGACCGTGGATATTTTGCATCCGACCTTCGGCAGATTCCTTCATCACGAGCTTGACTGCGTGGGAGAATCCTTCATACATTTTTTCCATGTCGGCGAGCATGTTGAGCCGTCCTGTTGCAGTGCGATGTTCCACCTCAAGGGTTTGGAGGGCAGCGAGGGATTGGTCGAGCTTCTTTTTACGGGTATCCACACGAAGGGAGTATCCCTCTACCATATTATGGGCAGAGTTTTTGCCGTCTAAGGCGATTTTCTGCTCTTCTTGGGTGGCTTGGAGTGCTTGGGTTGCCTCCTCGGTCTTTTGTTTGAGGGAGGAGAGATCGGCTCGGAGCATTTGATCTTGATCGAAGATCTCCTGCGCCGAGGAGGAGAGTGCCGATAGGAGCGCCTTTGCCTCGCTCGCCGAGACCCCTTCTAAGCTCTCACGTTGTTGGAGTTCTTCAAGCTCACGAGAGAGCGCCCCTGCCTGAGAATAGAGAGCGTCGGCACGTGCTTGCTCCTGGGCCTGCTCTGCTTGGAGGGCTGTATATTCGGCTGCAATTTCCGAGAGTCTGCCTTTTTGTTGGGCGCTTTGCTCTTTGAGGGAGTCCTCACGGCTTTGCTGTTGCTCGAGGCTTTCACGTAGGCGTTGAGCGTTGGTGTGGTTGTTAGAGATGTTATTGCGTAGGACGGCGATTTCTTCGTCTAATTTCGCAGAAACCCCCTCTTGCGCACGCAAATCGAGACGGATTTGGTCGCTCTGCTCGTCCTTTTCACGCATTTGAGCTGCAAACTCCTCTGCCTTGGCATAAAGGGCGTCTACCTCGGTGCTGATACGGTCACGGTCTTGCACGGCGAGGGCAAGGTCGCTATCAAGCTTGTTTTGCGAGGTGGCGATCACGGCTATTTGCTCGAGCCACAGGGAAATTTCAAGTTCTCGCAACTGATCACGCAGGTGGAGGAATTTTTTGGCTGTTTCACTCTGTTCACGGAGGGGGTCCACCTGAAGTTCGAGCTCTGAGATAATGTCTTGCAGTCGCAACAAATTATCCTCGGTGCGAGCGAGTTTGCGCTCGGATTCCTCTTTGCGATGACGGAATTTTGCGATACCAGCAGCCTCTTCAAATACCTCACGACGTTGACCACTCTTGACCGATAAAATCTCGTCAATTTTACCCTGACCGATGAGGGCATACCCCTCTTTGCCAAGACCGGTATCCATGAAAAGTTCACTGATGTCACGCAGACGGACGGCGTGACGGTTGATGTAATACTCGCTCTCCCCCGAGCGATAATAGCGACGGG
>JAWXUK010000276.1:0-2405 GCA_044432785.1 Eubacteriales bacterium
CGTCGCCCTCATCGCAGCCACCTCGAAGGAGGTGCTCAAGGAAGCGAAATCCCTCATCGAGGTGGAGTACGAGGTTCTTCCAGCCGTGTTCTCACCGGAAGAAGCCATGGCACCCAATGCCCCACAGGTACACCGTGACGGCAATATCCTAAAACAGGTCAACCTCCATCGAGGGGACCCCGATGCCGTGATTGCCACCTCTGCCCACGTGGTCACAAACACGTATGAAACCCCCTTCACCGAGCACGCTTTCCTCGAACCAGAGAGCGCCCTCGCCATCTTCGACGGCACCACCATGACCATCCACTCCTCCGACCAAAGTCCGTACTCCACTCAGCACGAGTGCGCCCGTATGTTAAGCCTTCCAAGCGAGCAAGTGGTGGTAAAAAACTCCTATATCGGTGGTGGATTTGGTGGAAAAGAGGATATGTCGGTGCAACATCATGCTGCCCTCCTCGCACAACACACCAAATCAGCCGTCAAGGTCACCCTCACACGGCAAGAGAGCATCCTAGTCCACCCCAAACGTCACCCAGCCAAGATGGTGTTCACCACGGCATGCGACGAAAGGGGCAACCTCACTGCCATGCGAGCCACCATTATCACCGACACAGGCGCATATGCCTCCCTCGGAGGGCCGGTGCTCCAACGTGCTTGCACCCACGCAGCCGGTCCCTACCACTACCAAAATATCCACATCGAGGGGAAAGCTGTCTATACCAATAACCCACCATCAGGGGCGTTTCGTGGGTTCGGAGTCACCCAGAGCTGTTTTGCCACCGAGTGCAACCTAAATCAGCTTGCCGAAAAGGTGGGGATCACCCCTTGGGAGATCCGATATAAAAACGCCATTCGCCCAGGGGAGGAACTCCCCAACGGGCAGATTGCAAACGAGGGAACAGCCTTCGTCGAGACCTTAGAGGCAGTCAAGGAACTCTACCACACCCATCCACGAGCCGGCATCGGTTGCGCCATGAAAAACGCTGGGGTAGGGGTGGGACTTCCTGACTACGGACGTTGCACCATCACGATCACCGATGGTAAAGTGGCAATCCACGCAGGCGCTTCCTGCATCGGTCAAGGACTTGGCACGGTGCTCACCCAAATCGTGTGCGAAACCTTAAGCATCCCTCCCACCCAAGTGGTCTACCACAACGCACAGACCCACACAGCGCCAGATTCAGGGGTGACCTCGGGTTCTCGTCAAACCTTGGTGACAGGGGAGGCAACCCGTCGTGCTTGCGTGTTATTACAAGAAGCACTGCACTCAAAGTCGATGGAAGAACTTGAGGGGGCCAGCTACGATGGGGAATATCTCGCCCAAACCGACCCCATGGGAAGCGAGAAGAAAAATCCAGTCTCTCACGTGGCTTACGGCTATGCCACCCAAGTGGTGTTATTAAATGAAGACGGCACGGTGGAAAAAGTGATCGCTGCCCACGATATCGGTCGTGCCATCAATCCCCAATCGGTAGAGGGGCAGATCGAAGGGGGAGTGGTCATGTCCCTCGGCTATGCCCTCACCGAGAAATTCCCCCTCAAAGAGGGGAGACCCACGGGAAAACTCGGCACCCTCGGTCTCTTCAGGGCAACCAAAACCCCCGAAATCATCTCCATTTTGGTGGAGAAAAACAAAGATCAGCTTGCCTTTGGCGCCATTGGAGTGGGCGAGATTGTCTCCATCCCCACTGCCCCAGCCGTCCAAAACGCCTACCATAAATTAGACGGAATCTTCCGTACCACCCTCCCTCTACGAGGGACCCACTACAACAAGGAGGCACTGGAATGAAACACTTTGTCCTAAAGGGCGACATCATCTACAGTCCCACCCAAACCAAATTAGAGCTCTGCCCCGATCACTATGTCGTCTGCCAAGATGGGATCTGCCAAGGGGTGTTCGAGAGCATTCCTTACCAATATAGCGACCTTCCTGTGATGGATTTTAGTGGTCACCTCATACTGCCAGGGATGACCGATCTCCACCTCCACGCACCCCAATATACCAACCGTGGTATGGGAATGGATCTCGAGCTCATCGACTGGCTCAACACCTATACCTTCCCAGAAGAGAAGAAGTACAACGACCTAAACTATGCCAAAACAGCCTATACGACATTGATCAATGACATTAAAAAAGGTCCCACCACACGGCTTTGCGCCTTCAACACCATCCACATCAACTCCACCCTCCTCTTAATGGATATGCTAGAAGAGAGTGGTTTGAGCGCCTATGTCGGATTGGTGAGCATGGATCGTAATGCCCCGGACTATCTCACATCAGATAGACCCATCGAGGAACTGGAAATTTGGCAAAACTGGACAGTTGCGACCACCAACTATCGCGCAACTATGGGTTGCACTTTGGTTGCGGCAATATTTTATTCGATTTTTTTAAAAGAAATCGC
>JAWXUK010000277.1:0-2354 GCA_044432785.1 Eubacteriales bacterium
ACGGTAAAACCGCAGGTAAAGGACACAAGGGTCAAAAGGCTCGTTCTGGTGGTGGCGTCCGTGTCGGCTTCGAGGGTGGTCAAATGCCTCTCCACCGTCGACTACCAAAACGTGGCTTTAACAATATCTTCGCAAAGCCACTTGAGGCAATCAACGTAGCAAAATTGGAAAAATTCGAATCTGGCGCAGTGGTGGATGCAGCAATGCTTCTCGAAGCTGGTGTCCTCTCGAAATGCGAATACGGAGTCAAAATTCTAGGAACAGGAACCCTGTCCAAGAAATTAACCGTCCGAGCTTCCGCTTTTTCTGCCTCTGCCAAAGAAAAAATCGAGGCGGCTGGTGGTACGGCGGAGGTGGTCTAAGTGATTGAGACCATTCGTAACGCTTGGAAGGTGCCCGAGCTCAGACGTAAGCTCCAATTCACCGTCCTCGCTCTACTGATTTTCCGCTTCGGGGCTGCCGTCCCTGTCCCTTTCATTGATTCGGACAGTCTCTCGGCTTACCTCAATGCACAAACCGGAACAATCCTCGGATTCATCAGTGCCATGAGTGGTTCTGCTTTCTCGCTTGCCACTGTATTTGCACTGTCTATCCAGCCATATATCAATGCCTCCATCATTATGCAACTGCTCACTGTGGCGATTCCAGCCCTCGAGCGTTTGTCTAAAGAAGGTGGCGAAGATGGCAAAAAGCAAATCGCAAAATATACTCGCTATGCCACTGTGGCAATCGCCTCCCTTCAAGGATTCGGTTTCTACACCTTGGTGAAAACCAACGGCATCTTGATGACAACCACCTTAAACGAAACCTGGGTCGCAATCGTGATTGTGCTCACATTCGTGGCAGGTTCTGCCTTCCTTATGTGGTTGGGCGAGCAAATCACCGAATTCGGTGTGGGTAATGGTATCTCCATCATCCTCTTTGCTGGTATCATCAGTGGTGTCCCAGGTGGTATCTCCACCATGGTAAGTGGTGTCACAAACTGGAACACCCTTCAAGATCCAAATGTAGTCGCAAACCTCTCTGAGGACGTGATCGCTAATCTGAACCTGACTGCGCTTAACCCCATCTTTGTTCCGGTCATCCTAATCGGAATGTTGGCACTTGTGGTCTTTATCGTGTTCATCAGTAACGCCGAGCGTCGTCTCCCAGTCCAGTACGCAAAGCGTATGGTGGGTCGCAAAATGTACGGTGGTCAATCCACCCACATCCCCATGAAGGTAAACATGAGTGGCGTTATGCCAATCATCTTCGCACAAACCATCGCCTCACTTCCAGCTACCATCGGTGCATTTGCAGGATGGACCATGGAATCCGAGGGCTTCGGTGGATCCCTGATGCGCACCTTCGATACCACCAAACTGTTTTACAGCGTTCTTTACTTCGTCCTCATCGTATTCTTTAGCTACTTCTATGCCACCATGCAGTTCAACCCCATCGAGGTGGCGAATAACCTAAAGAAAAATGGTGGATTCATCCCAGGGTATCGCCCAGGCAAACCCACGGCTGACTTCATCTCCAAGGTGCTCAATAAGATCACCATGTTTGGAGCACTCTATCTCGCTGTTATCGCACTTTCGCCAATCATCACAGGTAATATCTTCGGCATTGGCACACTGGCTATCGGTGGTACTTCGGTCATCATCGTGGTGGGTGTCGCACTCGAAACCGTAAGGGCAATCGAGGCACAAATGCTGATGAGACACTACAAAGGGTTTTTAGAATAGAAGGTATCATGATGAGAAATAAAATTATCTTTTTAGGGGCGCCTGGCTCTGGTAAAGGCACACAATCTGCAATCCTTAGCGAAGCCCTTGATATCCCAACCATTTCTACTGGCAATATCCTTCGAGCCGAAATCAAGGAGGGGTCCCCCCTTGGGCTCGAGGTAAAAGCAGTCATCGAAAGTGGCGCACTGGTCAATGATGAACTCATCTTGAGCATCTTGGCAAAGCGCCTCTCGCAACCCGACTGTGCCAAAGGCTATATCCTCGATGGGGTCCCACGTACCATCGCACAGGCCGAAGGAATGGAAAAACTCGGCATCGAGATAAACTGCGTCATCTCCCTACAAATCGATGACCAAAAGGTCATTGAGCGCATGGTGGGACGGCGTGTCTGCGCAAAATGCGGCGCAACCTTCCACGAGCAATTCAATAAGCCAAAGGTCTCAGGGGTATGTGATAGCTGCCAAGGAGAACTTGCTCAGCGCAAGGACGACAAAGCAGAGACAGTAACCGAAAGACTCAAGGTTTACTATCAAGAAACAGCTCCCCTTGAGGCATTCTATCAAGAGCGTGGCGCCGTCCATCAAGTCGCAGACAGACCGTCTATCGACGACATGGCAGCAGCTG
>JAWXUK010000278.1:0-2349 GCA_044432785.1 Eubacteriales bacterium
CCATGCCCAAATCGCCACCTGTAGCCACAACCTCGTGATGAGCAACCTCCTCCCCATCATCACCGAAGGGGTGAGCAACTTCCACACCAAGGTCATCCACGAATTCGAGCAGACCATCCTCTCCCATCGTCTCATTTGCAGTGCCATCACCGAACGGAGAGGGCTAGATGCCCAGCAAGCAATGCAATTCCACTTACTATATAATAAGGATCGTTATGACCGATACGACGGAGCCGACACGCCCCCTAAATTCATCCCATGAATTTGAGTTTTTTTTCACAAATTGCACAAAAACCAGAGAACCGTTGTAGACATTATAGAAAATTTCAGGAAACCTCTTGACATTTCCTCTAAAAGTGGTATTATTTTTATTAGAAACATCCCATGAATTAACCAACTTAATTCACAGAGATGTGGTTAGGGCACCTATTTCCTTGCAAAACAGGGTCTCTCCCTCAAAAAACAGCCACTATCATCATAAAGGAGGAGTAACATTGCAACAGACATTTGATGCCATCATCATCGGTGGCGGTGTGGTGGGATGCGCCATCGCACGTGAACTCGCACGCTACGATCTCAAGATCGCAGTCCTCGAAAAAAACCTCGACGTCGGCTACGAGGCAAGTGGACGAAATTCTGCCGTCCTACACGGAGGGTTCGCCTATAACCCTGGCACCCTCAAGGCTAAATTCTGCGTCGAAGCAAACAAAGAATTCGACGAGGTGGCAGCCGAACTAGATTTCCCCTTCGCTCGTACCGGCAAGGTTCTCGTGGGTAACACCCCCGAAGATATGGAGCGCCTCAAAACCACCCTCGAAACAGGTAAGATCAACGGCGCCCGTGACCTCGAAATCATCGACAAAACACGGCTCAAAGAATTGGTCCCAGCCGTCAACGGAGAATTTGCCCTGTGGAGTCCCACCAGTGGCATTTTAGACCCCTTCTTATACACCGTGGCACTCGCTGAAAACGCAGCCGAGAACGGCGTCACCTTCCACTTCGATCGTGAGGTCACTGCCATCTCTCGCAAGGACGAACTCTACCACATCACCACCCCAAAAGCAGAATACCAAACCAAATGGGTGATCAATAGCGCAGGGCTTGGATGTGGCAAAATCTCGGATATGCTCGGACTCACAGGCTACACCATCAAGGGCTCCAAGGGCACCTACCTCATCCTAGATCAGCGCACAGGTCCCCTCCTCCCCATGCCGGTCTACCCTGTCCCCAGCAATACTTATATGGGAATCCACGTCACCCCCACCATGGACGGCAACGTCACAGTCGGACCCGACGCCGAACTCACCGATGATTTCAGCGACTACAGTGTCCCTCAAACCAACATGGACTTCCTCGCCGAAAGTGCCACCCCATTGTGGCCTCACATCCATAAAAAGGACTACATTCGCAACTATTCCGGCACTCTCTCCAAGTGGATCCATGCCGACGGCACCATCAACGACTTCCACATCGAAGCCCGTGACGAAGCCCCCAACACGGTCAACCTCATTGGCATCGAATCCCCAGGACTCTCGGCAGCCCTCCCCATCGCACGTCACGCAGTGGCACTCCTTGTCGAACGGGAACAACCCAAAAAACGTGAAGATTTCAACCCCAAACGCAAAGGAATTGTCCGTTTCGCCCATGCCACCCACGAAGAACGTGCCAAGCTCATTGAAGAAAATCCCGACTATGGTGAACTGGTCTGCCGTTGCGAAAAGGTCACCAAAGCCGAACTCCTCCAAGCCATCCACAACCCACTCGGTGTCAGTTGTATGGTGGGAATTAAGTATCGCACCCGTTGCATGATGGGCCGCTGTCAGGGAGGCTACTGCCAAATGCGTATGGCAGAAATGATTCAAACCGAACTTGGCATCCCCCTCGAAGAGATCGCCCACGCGCGCCAAGGCTCCAATCCATTCACAGGGAGGATGCGGAAATAATGAAACTAATCAAAAAACAGGTCATCATCGTGGGTGGAGGCCCTGCAGGGCTCGCAGCAGCGGTCAAGCTCTTTGAAAATGGCGTCACCGACCTTCTCATCATCGAACGGGAAAAGATCTCGGGTGGTATCCTCCGTCAATGTATCCACGACGGATTCGGACTCACTCGCTTCGGCGAAACCCTTAGTGGACCCGAATACGCACAGCGCTTCATCACCCAAGTGGAGGAACTCGGTATCCCCATGGTCACCAATACCACCGTGGTCGAGGTCACCTCGGATAAAGTGGTCACTGCTGTCAGCCCCGATGGTTTGGTGCAGTACCAAGCCTCTGCCGTCATCCTTGCAATGGGATGTCGTGAACGCACCCGTGGCGCCCTCGCCCTCCCAGGTCCTCGCCCCTCAGG
>JAWXUK010000279.1:0-2340 GCA_044432785.1 Eubacteriales bacterium
TTTCAGGGCGGTCAAATGTTCAAAATCGAGGAAGGAATCGGGCTCGTCCATTAAAATGAGGTCAGGGGCTGTAAGCATTTGACGAATGACCTGTACAAGCTTAAATTCTCCACCACTCAGCGTAAAAACACTGCGATCTCCATGAGCACTCAGCCCGGCAAGCCCAAGCTTTTTACGGATAAGACTCTCGTATCCGTCCCCGTTTATGGCATCAAATTGATCCAGCATTTCTTGATATTGTTCCAGTAATAAATCGAGGTTTTCTCCCGACTCCATTTTAACGCAGTGGGCCTCCATAGCCTCCTCTAAATCAAGAAAATCTTGCGCCAAATATTGAAATACTGTGCGCTCTTCGGTGCGATCAAATTCGTAAAATTGTTTGACAAAACCAATGGTAGGGGAGGTGGGATATTCCACAGAACCGGTGTATAAATAGCGATCTGGGTTCACCATAAGGTCGAGCAGAGTGCTCTTTCCGTTGCCACTGCTCCCAATGAGAGCGCAACAGATCCCTCTCTCCACTGTGAAGGAAATGTCATCATAAAGTTCTTTATTAGGGAAGGAATAGGATAAATTTGTGACTGTAAGCATAAAAACCTCGCTTATAAGTTAGCTTTTAGAAAATTCCAACCATTTTGGTACAGAATCCCTTGGGTATCGGTCTCGCTCACCCCTCGGGAGAGCAAATAATCGTAGAGAGAGGCAGATTTCGCAGGAGTATTGAGATAGCTCGGGATGGAAGCACCATCGAAGTCGGAACCTAGAGCCAGATTTTTCTGTCCACCAAGATCAAAAAAGTGAGAAATATGACGGTAGATATCATCCAAATCGGTGACCTCACCCTTCTCTTTGAGGAAGTCCTTGCAGTAGTTGAGACCGATTAAGCAGTCTCGTGCAATCATCTCTAAAATCATCTCGTCGGTCAAATTTCGGTTATGAGCACAAACGGCACGAGCATTGGAATGGGTGGCAATAAAGGGCTTTGTCGCAAGGTCGAGCACCTCGAAAAAACCCACATCATTGAGGTGGGAGACATCCACGAGAATCCCGTTTTTCTCCATTTCGGGGACAACCAAACGACCGAAGTCACTCAAACCATGTTGCGTGGTATGGCCCGAGGCAATTTCGTTTTCTCCGTTCCAAACAAGGGTGATGGCTCGCACCCCACCTTCGGCAAGCAGTTTGACACGAGAGAGATCCCCACACAGCACCGAACCATTTTCAACTGCGAGAAAGGCAGCGGTTTTGCCGAGATTCCACGCCTCCTCCATGTGCTCGCAGGTGGTGCAGGGGGCGATCTTATCCCCTAGAGTCTCCATTTGTTCGTAGAATAACCGTTGTTTCTTCTCGAAAAATCGCTTAGCAGCCGTTCCACGAATGAAATCAGGGATATAAATGGCATAAAATTGCGCCCAACCCACCCCTTGAGGCAGGGCAGAGAGGGCGAGGACATGACGAGGGTGATCAAGGGCTTGCTCTTTAGAAAAGGGGGCAGGAGCATAGCGAGTCAAAGTATCGCAGTGAAAGTCAATAAGATGGGTGGTAGGCAAGGAAATCCCCTCCTTTTCCTCTCTATCTTAATATAAGACTCCGGTTTTGTCAAGGGCGAGAAAGAGAGAATTTGCACTTGTCAAATACAATAAATTATAGTATAATGGGTGTGTTCCAAGAAGTGTACCGTAGAAATGAGGCAAAAATGAAAAAAATTATGATAAGTATCGCACTGCTCCTATTGGTAGGATGTAGCAGCAATGAAGAATATAAGCAACAAACATCAGGGGAATTCAACCCTCAAACCGAGGATCACACCCCACAACAAGGAAATTATATCCCACAAATTGGGGAACCAGTCCAAACCCCGACCTCCACGGGTCCTCAAAAGGATTTCTCCTCGTTAGAGGACATTGTGGTAGATTTTGACCTATCCACCATGCCAGCCAACCTTTCCTATTCCTTGGCAATTCACATGTTATCCGAATATGACACTTATGAGGATAAAACCATTAAAATGAGGGGGCATTATGCCTCGGTATTTATAGCAGACTATGGTGTGACCGTCCATCTAGTCATGTTATTAGATGAACTTGCCTGCTGTCAAGGATTTTTAGAATTTGTTCTCCCAGAAGGGGAACAATACCCTGAGGAAGGGGAGGAAATTATGATCACTGGAGTCTATGTGATGTATGAGGACGAAATGGGGATTTTCCCTGTGATAGAGGTGGATAAAATTCTGTAAAAAACCTAAGAAATATAAGGGATTGTAAGTTTGTCAAACATCTTGTACAGCATACTCATTTGGAGTCAGCCAGCCCAGCGGTCTCATCGGCAAGTTGTTACTTC
>JAWXUK010000280.1:0-2339 GCA_044432785.1 Eubacteriales bacterium
GGGAATCTCGCTCAAAGTAGGGGATCAAAATGAAACCGTGGTTTTGGTGCAAACCATGTTCGCCCTCCTCTCCAACATGGTGGCAGACATCACCCCCGAAGCCACCACAGGAAAATTCACCCAAACCCTACAAAATAACGTCAAATGGCTACAAAGGGTCTCCAATCTAGCCGAAACAGGCATGGTAAACCAAGCCACATGGGATCGCTTGGCACGACTTTACGAAATGCTCATCACGGCACATTTTTAGAAATAGAGTTTAGCCCCCCCTTTTTGTGGTAAAAATAATACCATCAGAAAGGGGGGATTTTTATGGAAATCACACGCTATATCAACCAGATCAAAACCGAAGGGGAGCTCCCCGAAGTCCAAATCCAAAACCCCACCACCGTGGCAATCATTACCCAAATCTACACCCAAACCCAAGCACCCACCCCAGAGGAGGAGAGATCGTGAAAAAACACGCCCTCTATATCCGTGTCTCCACCGAAGCCCAAGCCGACGAGGGATACTCCATCTCAGCCCAACAGCAACGGCTTGAAGGCTATTGCCAGTCCAAGGGGTGGACCCAGTACGAGAGCTATATCGACGGAGGATTCAGTGGAAGCCACATCCAGCGCCCAGCCATCTCTCGCTTAATTGAGGAGGTCAAAGAGAGCAAAATCGAGACCGTCGTGGTCTACAAGCTCGACCGACTCTCACACAGTCAGAAGGACACCCTCTACCTCATCGAAGATGTTTTCCTTCCCTATGGGGTGGACTTCGTCTCGTTAAACGAGAGCATCGACACCTCCACCCCCTATGGCAGAGCCATGATAGGGATTTTGTCAGCCTTCGCCCAACTCGAGAGGGAAAACATCTTTTTGCGCACCCGCATGGGGATGCAAGAAAGGGTGAAACAGGGGTACTGGATGGGGGGAGGATCTACCCCATTTGGCTATGATTACGACAAAGAACAGGGGATCTTAGTCCCAAATCCAGAGGAATCCCAAGTTGTCGAGCAAATTTACCACCTCTACTTGAAGGGATACTCCCCCCAGAAAATCGCCCAATTATTGGGGCTCAAATACGATCGCTTGGTGACACAAATCCTCTCCCGTCGTAGCAATTTAGGACTGATCACCTACCGAGGGGAGGAGTACCAAGGCAAGCACAAACCCCTCATCTCCAAAGAAATCTTCGACCTTGCCCAGCAAAAACGAAAATCCCGAGAGGTAGGGGCAAGGGCAGGGGGGAACTACCTCCTCTCAGGGTTGGTCTTTTGTGGCTCGTGTGGAGGACGGATGCGCTACGTCAAATGGGGCAAAAAGGGGTACAAACTGCGTTGCTACAGCCAAGATCCCTCAAAAACCTATATGAAAAAAGGGGAGTGCAACGCCCCAGCCGTATGGGCAACCGAAGTGGAGGATATCGTGAAAAACGACCTCTTCCACCTCTCTACCAAGTTAAACGAGAGCTCCCACTCCATACGAAACCCCATCGCAGACCTCAAAAAGCAGATCACAATCCAAGAAAACAAGCTCAAACGATTCTACCACCTCTACGCACAGGGGGAGGAATCCACCCTGCTAGAGCTCATCGAAGAGGGGCAATCAGCCCTCCAAACCCTCAAAGAATCCCTCAAAGAGGAGGAGCAGTCTAGCACACGCAAACAGCAACTCGAAGGGGTGCGCAATCAGGTTTGCACCATCAAAGAGAGTTGGCAATACCTCACCCATAGGCAACGGCAAGAACTCTTCAAAGACTGCGTGGAAAAGGTGGAAATCGAGGGGGACAAGGTGGCAATCTACTACCATTTTTTAGAGAAAGAGGGTTGATAGAATTTCAAAACTGTGGTATAATGAAATTACTAGGCTTTTTTCATCACGGATGAGGGAATCCAAGCCATATCCATTTCATGCCATAAAAAGGGAGTAAATACCATGCTCGAATTTGAAGAATATAAAACCAAACTCAATTACGTCGCCCCCGACCTTGAAGAACTAGGAAAGGCGCTCAACCTTGATGCCATCGCCCAAGAACTCGACATGCTCCAAGCCGAAAGTGGCTCCGACGGCTTTTGGGATAATGTCGAAAAGGCGCAAAAAATCCAACAACGGGTCAAACAGCTATCCGATAAAATCGAAAAGCAAGAAAAGCGACAAGAAGCCCTCTCCGACCTTTACACCCTGTGCGAAATGGGTGCTGAAGAGGGGGACCCCTCCCTCGTCGAAGAACTAGAAGAGGGATATGACGCACTCGTCGCCGAAATCGAAGAGGCAAAGCTTGCCACCCTCCTCACAGGGCAATACGACCGATACAACGCAATTTTGACCAATCACCCAGGGGCAGGGGGGACA
>JAWXUK010000281.1:0-2330 GCA_044432785.1 Eubacteriales bacterium
GTAGGCGCCCAAACGCTCGATAACAAAGGCACGAGATTGAGGGACCACTCGGATGTTGGTTGCCACGATGGCGAGAACAAAAAAAATGACGAATAGTGGAATGATAACGCTAAAAAAATCTTGCATAGTAATTCTCCTTCAAATTAAATCATTTCGACCAAGAGTTTGACCCCTTGAATTTCTACCACACGGACTTTGGTGTCGATTGGAATGACCACATCAACGGTACTCTTTGCGCTCCAGAACTGTCCTTCGCACTGGACGGAACCGATGTTTGTGATGTTATCAATGGCTTCGGTGACCACGGCTGTACTGCCGATTAAACGGTCGGCGTTAGTGGGTTGCTCCCCCACTTTTATGTAATTTTTGACGATGGGACGCAAAAAGAGCATCGAAATCCCAGAAACCGCGAGGAATACCACCGTTTGCAGGGTGAAACTAAGTCCAAATCCCACCGACGTGAGTGCCACAAGCCCACCCACTGCAAACCACAGAAAATAAAGCCCCACCGAGCAGGCTTCGGCTACGGTACACACTACAAAAACAATCAACCAAAATATACTACTAGGCGACATAACAAGCTCCTTACTTTACTATCATGATCATGAAAAATCAGTGTTTTCTACATAGGAAGAACACCAGTCCTACCACGGCGACCAGCACCAAAAACATAGACGGTATAACCACCACACTACTGGACATCTATTGTCCTCCTTTTCTCGGCACAATCCAAAATTCTGCCACTTTAAGCTGTTTTGATATTATACCACAATTCAATTCAAAATGCTATAGCTTTTATTTATTTTTTTATTTGGTTGATTTTTCCACACAAATGACCTATACTAGATAAGAAACATTAGAAAGCACGAGGACACCACATTGAACCAACTCAAATTTGTCATCCCCACCCTCTTCGGTCTCGAGGGTCTGGTAGCGCAAGAACTAAAGCGACTCAACCTCACCGACGTCCAAGCCGATAACGGTCGGGTGAGATGCACAGGAACCGTCACCGACATCGCCCGTATCAACATCAATCTGCGCACGGGCGAACGCCTTCTCATCGAAGTGGGACAGTTTAACTCCCCCACCTTCGACTCCCTTTTCGAAGGGGTCAAATCCCTCCCATGGGAGGAGTTCATCCCACGAGAGGGAAAATTCCCCGTGAAGGGGCACAGCCTCAACTCAGCCCTCCACTCCATCCCAGACTGTCAGTCCATCGTGAAAAAAGCAGTGGTGGATCGCCTCGGCCAGAAATATGGTTTAAATATCCTCCCCGAAACCGGTGCAGAATATCAGATCCAATTTTCCATTATGAAGGATGTCGCAACCCTCATGCTCGATACCTCGGGAGCAGGTCTCCATAAACGTGGCTACCGTGCCCAAGGGGTGGTGGCTCCACTACGGGAAACCCTTGCCGCTGCGATGGTCACCCTCTCTCGTTACCGTGGGCAAGATCCCCTCTGCGACCCCTTCTGTGGTTCCGGCACCATAGCAATCGAGGCAGCTCTGATTGCGAAAAATAGCGCTGTGGGACTCTCTCGCTCCTTCCGTGCCCAAAAATACCACTGGATGACCTCGCAAATGTGGCTCGACGCCTCCTCCGAAGCAATGGACAAGGAATTTGACGGGGAATATCAAATCTTCGCCTCTGACTTAGATCCCAAGGCAGTGGCACTTTCCAAGCAGAACGCAGCCCTCGCCGAGGTGGAAGACCTCATCACCTTCGAGGTCGCCGATGCTGCCTCCTTCCACCGATCCGAGCAATATGGTCGAGTGGTGACAAACCCACCCTATGGCGAACGGATCATGGAACGGGAAGAAGCGCAGGAACTCTATCGTCTCTTCGGCAGAGCATGGGAATCCATGGACGACGGATGGCGACTCTATCTCCTCTCCTCCCACACCGAATTCGAGAGATGTTTCGGCAAGCAAGCCGACAAAAAACGCAAATTATATAATGGTATGCTCAAGTGCGATCTCTTCATGATGGGCAAGGTGTAATCCTTTGGCACTTCCCGTCGATAGCACCGTCTTTTTGTCTCTTTTCCCACTGGTTTTTGACCTTGTAAAAATTTTTTGATTTTTTTTCTCAAAAACACTTGCTTTTTTCTGGAAAAAGAGTTATTATCTAAATTGGCACTCGAAGCAAAAGAGTGCTAAAACCATCAAATCTTAACTTCAAAAAAAGGAGGACATTTTATTATGAACCTAAAACCACTCGCTGACCGTGTTGTCTTAAAATCGGTCGAAGCTGAGGAAACCACCAAAGGTGGCATCATCCTCACTGCTGCTGCTAAAGAAAAACCTGAATTTGCTGAGGTGATCCAAGT
>JAWXUK010000282.1:0-2279 GCA_044432785.1 Eubacteriales bacterium
TCGCACTCGCTGTCGTCGACCCAAATCTGTTCCACGAGATTCCAAGTTTATCCGCTGGATGGTGGCTCAAAAGCGTGAACATAAGTGGTCTTTTGATGCCTGCGTGGGCTATGCCAAGCGCATGGCACTCTTCCCAAACGAGAATATTCCTTGCAC
The DNA here is from genome assembly GCA_044432785.1 of Eubacteriales bacterium. Lineage (GTDB taxonomy): Bacteria > Bacillota > Clostridia > Oscillospirales > Oscillospiraceae > JAWXUK01. The sequence goes on from JAWXUK010000282.1 coordinate 157, forward strand.
AAAAACCCTCTATCTTATGCTGTGGAAGGGAGAACTACCCTTGACTTTATTTGAACTTCCTGAGATACTTGGGCGCAGAAAACGAGGAAAACCTCGCATTCACAAACGATCTTACGGAAAAAGTATTGAAGAGCGACCAGATGAAATCAATGAGCGAAACACCTTTGGTCATTGGGAGTCGGACACCGTTTTGGGTCGAAAAAAGAAGGGCGAACCCGCTGTTTTTACCATAGTGGAGCGACTAACTGGGTGTTATCTAGCCATCCGGATTGATGGGAAAAATACGGCAGGTGTCGGGATGGCGATGGAGCAATTGAAGGTTCAGTTTGGGGAGAAGTTTGCTGAAGTTTTCAAGAGTATTACCACTGATAATGGCAGTGAATTTGCTGATTTCCATATGTTTGAGTGCTTGGGAACCGAAATTTACTTCGCTCATCCCTATTCCTCATGGGAGCGACCCATCAACGAGCGTTTTAACCGTAGATTACGCAATTTTATTCCCAAGGGGATGTCAATTTCCAACTTCACAGCCGAGGAAATTCTAGCATTTTCAGATGAAATCAATGCCACTCCGATCAAACGATTAGGATATCATACTCCAGAGGAGTTGTTTGATGCTGAGTTGGATCGCATCTATCGGAGATAAGGGATAACTTTATTTTGGTGAATGTTCAATTTGATATTGCAATTTACAAAAATTTTTCTCACCTCAAAATCGTGGTAAAACCACCGTCTTTATGCGAGCACTTACCATATGCGATCGAGGTTGACATTATAGCATAGAACTCTTACTTCAGCCCCTCCACTTTAGCACGGAAAGGCAGTCTTTGTCATATCAGATTAAAATGGCACCAAACCGAACACACTGTATCCTTGATTGTCAGTAATTTCCAGTGATAAATCACAAAAACAGAGATAAACACCACTTATCTGGTGATAAGTGGTGTTTATATTGAATGTATAGCTTTGGTAATACTGCTGACGGTTTTTCCCTACTTTATGCAATCATCTCATTAAAGAGGTTGCGTGGGATATCAACGACCATTTTCTAAACAACGTCAAACCCTTGGGTTTTGGTGGGATGATTGCCACAAACTATAAAAAAGATGCCGTCCGATATCTAGAGGCTATCGAAGAAATGGGCGATCTCACTTGCGCCGTGGTGATTTTCCCCCCTGATATGCGTGAGGGCGCAGAGGATGTGGACGATACTCCAGACGATAAAGTGATAAAATATTGGACAAAAATGATGAACCAATATGGAAATTCCGACACCTATGAAAAAGCAATGCGAGCCAAGTTTGAAGATGGCGAAATCGACTTGATCATCGTCTGTAGCAAGCTCCTCACAGGGTTTGATGCCCACATTTATCAAGCGCTCTACATCGACAAAGAGTTTCGTGAACATGGCTTGTTACAGGCAATCGCACGCACAAATCGCCTCCGAGATGGGAAAGATTACAGCTCTATCGTGGATTATCGTTGTTTGATTCACAAATTAGACGATGCGATGAACGTCTATAGTGGGGCTGGTTTGGAAGAATACGAAGCAGGTGATCTCAAAGGTGTGGTGACCGATGTGATGTCGGCGGTCGGCAATCTTTACGACTCATTTGGTCAACTGGAAGAACTGTTCTTGTCCACAAAAGACACGGAAGATAGCGAAGCCTACGAAGTATTCCTCGCTGATGAGGAAATTCGCAATCAGTTTTATAAATTGGTCTCGAAATTTGGGCGAGATTTGCATTTGGTGCTCAGTACCGAAACCGCATATCAAGCCATTTCACATCGTATGACAAAAAGTATCAGCGAGAAATATGATGAAAATCCAGCTTATTACGATAGTTTTTCTAAAAGAATCAAAAACGTAAATTGCAATAACAAATTGAACACTCACCAAAATAAAGTCATCCCTTATCTCCGATAGATGCGATCCAACTCCGCATCAAACAACTCCTCAGGAGTATGGTATCCTAGCCGTTTGGTTGGAGTGGCATTGATTTCATCTGAAAATGCTAGAATTTCCTCGGCTGTGAAGTTGGAAATTGACATCCCCTTGGGAATGAAATTGCGTAACCTACGGTTAAAACGCTCGTTGATGGGTCGCTCCCATGAGGAATAGG
>JAWXUK010000283.1:0-2277 GCA_044432785.1 Eubacteriales bacterium
TTGACGGGGTGGACATTTCGGTCATCGAAGTCCCTCTCGGAAGCCTCTTTTCGATGGAACTTTTATGGGCAAAAGGCCCTACCATCAAGGCAAGATCCATGACGGTAGGGACGGTAAGCGCCGAATTCGAGAGCAATTTTTCTCAGGCAGGGATCAACCAAACCCTCCATCGAATCTACCTTCACGTCACCGTCCCCATCACGTTGCTCCTCGCAGGGGACACCGTGGAAACCGAAATTACCACAAAACTTTGCGTCTCTGAAACCGTCATCGTAGGCACGGTACCCAACACAAATTTACAACTTCCCACCCTAACTTACTAGAAAAACAAGGTTAACTCAACAAAGAAACCTTTAGGAGCCAAAAATGGAGCAAAAAATCAAAGAACTTACTGATAAAATCAACAAAGCCAACATCTCCTATTACGAGAAGGATGCCCCCACTGTCCACGATTTCGAGTATGACCAATGGCTCCGTGAGCTCACCGAGCTCGAAGAGGCACACCCCCACCTAGCCCTTGAAAACTCACCCACAAAGAGGGTAGGAGGCAAACCCCTCGATAAATTCACCCAAGTGATCCACGAGCACCCCCTCGAATCCTTACAGGACATTTTCGACCTATCCGAGCTCATTTCCTTCGATTCTCGGGTGAAATCGGTGGTTTCGGATGTAGAATATGGCGTAGAACCCAAAATCGACGGTCTTTCGGTGGCACTCCTCTATCAAGATGGCATTTTCGTGCAAGGAGCCACAAGAGGGGACGGCTCGGTCGGGGAGGACGTCACCCAAAACCTGAAAACAATCAAATCCATCCCTCTCACCCTCAAAGATGCCCCCACACGACTCTGCGTGAGGGGAGAGGTTTTCATGCCAAAAAAGGTCTTTCACTCGATCAATGAAGAGCGAGAACTCGAAGGGAAACCACTCTTCGCAAATCCTCGCAACGCAGCTGCAGGCTCGATGCGACAACTCGATCCCAAAATCGCAGCCAGTCGCAAACTCGATATCCTCATCTTTAACCTTCAATGGGCAGAGGGAATCACCTTCGAAACCCACAGTGAGAGCCTAAATTACCTCAAAAATCTCGGTTTTCCCGTCAACCATTACGATCCTTGCACCACCATCCCCCAAATGGAAAAGAAAATCGAAGCCATCAACCAAAATAGAGAGAACTACCCCTTCGATATTGATGGCGCCGTTGTCAAGGTAAATGACTTAACACAACGAACACTGCTCGGCTCCACCTCGAAATTTCCTCGATGGGCAGCTGCCTATAAATATCCCCCCGAAATCAAGTCCACCCAAATTGAATCCATCGTGGTTCAGGTGGGAAGGACAGGAGTTTTGACTCCAAAAGCCATCCTCAAGCCGGTGAAATTAGCAGGAACAACCGTGACAAATGTCACCCTCCACAACCAAGATTTCATCGACGAGAAGGGGATCTGTATCGGCGACACGGTTGCCGTCCGAAAAGCAGGGGAGATCATCCCCGAAGTGCTCTCGGTGGAGATCTCTCGCCGTCCGATAGACGCCACCCCCTACAAAATTCCAACCACATGCCCCATCTGTGGCGCCCCTGTTCTGCGTGAGACGATCGGGGAGGAGGAGGGCGCCCACCTTCGTTGCAGTGGCACCTCGTGTCCGGCGCAACTCCTCCGTACCATCGCCCACTTTGCAAGCCGTGATGCCATGGATATCGACGGATTGGGGATCGGAATTTTAGAAAATCTCATCGAGAACCACTTGGTCGAGGGATTAAGCGACCTCTACTTCCTGGAAAAAGAGAAAGTGGCCGGATTGGAACGACTGGGGGATAAATCTGCCACAAACCTCCTCGATTCCATCGAAAACTCCAAGAAAAACGACCTATCCCGTCTCCTTTTCGCCTTTGGCATCCGTCAAGTGGGTAAAAATACGGCCAAAATCCTCGCCCAAGCATTCGGCTCGATGGAAAAACTGCAGTCCGCCACGGTGGATGAGATGGTCGCCATCGACGAAATCGGAGAAATCACGGCTAAAAGCATCAGAAACTGGCTAGATTCCAGCCAAAATCAGCAGTTAATCTCACGTTTAGAACAAGCAGGTCTCACCATGACGGCGCAACAAAAAACCACCTCGGCAACCTTCGCAGGACTCACCTTCGTCCTCACAGGAAGTCTCGAGCGATTCACACGAGACCAAGCAAGCGCCATGATAGAGGAACGAGGGGGAAATCAGGGTCCTCGGTCTCCAAAAAAACCTCCTACGTCGTGCCAGGGGAGGCAGCCGGATCAAAGC
>JAWXUK010000284.1:0-2255 GCA_044432785.1 Eubacteriales bacterium
AGACCTGACCGATGTTCATACGAGATGGCACACCGAGGGGGTTTAGCACGATATCGAGAGGGGTTCCGTCGGGGAGGAATGGCATATCCTCTTGAGGGAGGATGCGTGAGACAACACCCTTGTTACCGTGGCGACCAGCCATTTTATCTCCCACTGAGATTTTGCGTTTTTGGGCGATATAGACACGGACCACCATGTTGACCCCTGGGGAGAGTTCATCCCCGTTTTCACGGGTGAAGACCTTGACATCCACGATGATACCGGTATCACCATGAGGGACCTTGAGGGAGGTATCACGTACCTCTCGTGCTTTTTCACCGAAAATGGCACGAAGGAGACGTTCTTCTGCAGTGAGGTCGGTCTCCCCTTTTGGGGTGACCTTTCCGACCAAAATATCCCCAGAGTGCACTTCAGCACCGATTCGAATGACACCACGTTCATCCAAATCTTTGAGGGCTTCCTCACCGACGTTTGGAATATCACGGGTGATCTCTTCTGGTCCGAGCTTTGTATCACGGGCTTCGGTCTCGTACTCCTCGATATGGATGGAGGTAAAGACGTCGTCACGGACAATTCTCTCGTTTAGGAGGATCGCATCTTCGTAGTTGTAGCCTTCCCATGTCATGAAGCCCATGAGAATATTACGTCCGAGTGCCACTTCACCTTGATCGGTGGAGGGTCCGTCTGCGAGGACCGATTGGTAAGCGACACGTTCCCCGACGTCCACGATGGGACGTTGGTTGATACAGGTGCCGTGGTTGGAGCGAAGGTATTTGGTGAGACGGTGATCCTTGATATGACCGTCGTCGTATTTGACCGTGATGAAGCGACCAGAGACACAGGTGACCTCTCCGTCTCCCTCTGCGAGGAGTGCCACTTCGGAGTCGATGCAGTTTTTATGTTCCTGCCCTGTTGCCACGATGGGTGCTTCGGGACGGAGCAAAGGCACTGCTTGACGTTGCATGTTTGCACCCATGAGGGCACGGTTGGCGTCATCGTTTTGAAGGAATGGAATCATGGCTGTTGCGATGGAGACCATCATTTTGGGGGAGATATCGATATAGTCCACCTGTTGGGGTGCCACACTGATGGTTTCGTTGCGGTGACGGCAGGTGATACGCTCGTTGATGAAGCAAGCATTCTCGTCGAGGGGCTCGGTGGCTTGACCGATGATAAACTCGTCCTCGACGTCGGCTGTCATATAGTGGATGGTATCGGTGATTTTACAGGTCTCTTTGTCCACCATACGGTATGGGGTTTCGATGAAGCCGAAACGGTTGACACGAGCATAGGAAGCGAGGTAAGAGATCAGACCGATGTTGGGTCCCTCTGGGGTCTCGATAGGACAGAGACGACCATAGTGACTATAGTGAACGTCACGCACGTCGAAGGAGGCACGATCACGGGAAAGTCCACCTGGACCAAGCGCCGAGAGACGACGTTTGTGGGTGAGCTCTGCAAGTGGGTTTGTCTGATCCATGAATTGCGAGAGTGGGGAGGATCCGAAAAATTCCTTGATTGCTGCAGTGACAGGACGGATGTTGATGAGGGATTGAGGTGTGACCACATCGAGATCTTGGATGGTCATGCGCTCACGGATGACACGTTCCATACGAGAAAAACCGATACGGAATTGGTTTTGGAGGAGCTCTCCCACGCAACGCAGACGACGGTTACCCAAGTGGTCGATATCGTCGGGGAGTCCGACACCCATAGCAAGGCAGTTGAGGTAGTTGATGGATGCCATCATGTCCTCTACTGTGATATGTTTAGGGCAGAGAAGATCGACGTTTTCCTTGATGGCTTCTTTGAGGTCGTCCTCGTTTGTGTGGGTATCGAGGAGGCTACACAGGACAGGGAAAGAGACAAGTTCGGTGATCCCACAACTCTCGGGGTCGAAGGAGATGTAGCCCGAGATATCTACCATGTCGTTTGAAAATACCTTGACCGTTCTGCCGTCGGTTGCAGTGAGGACAGCATGGTTGACACCGAGGTTATCGAGCTCGATGGCACGGGCACGGGTGAGGGTCTCCCCTGCTTCGGCGATGATCTCACCTGTGCGTGGGTTGGTGAGAGGGAATGCCAATGTATTGCCAGACAGACGTGTGGCAATGGACATTTTTTTGTTGAATTTATAACGTCCCACAGCCGATAGATCGTAACGGCGAGGATCGAAGAAAAGTGATTTGATGAGGGTTTCGGCAGAGTCTACGGTGGGGGGTTCCCCTGGACGTAGCTTACGGAAGATCTCGAGG
>JAWXUK010000285.1:0-2252 GCA_044432785.1 Eubacteriales bacterium
AGCCGACGACGGCATCATGCCCCAAACCATCGAGTCCATTAACCATGCCAAGGCAGCAGATATCCCCATCATCGTTGCAATCAACAAGATGGATAAGCCCGGCGCAAACCCCGACCGTATTATGCAACAACTCACCGAGTACGAACTGGTCTCGGAAGAGTGGGGTGGCGACACCATTATCTGCCCCATTTCGGCAAAAGCAAAAATGGGACTAGAACACCTCCTCGATATGGTGGTGCTCACTGCAGAAGTGCGTGAACTCCAAGCAAACCCCAACCGTACTGCCCACGGTGCAGTCATCGAAGCACGTCTTGATAAGGGACGTGGACCTGTTGCCACCCTTTTGGTGCAAAAGGGTACTCTCCGTCAAGGCGACGTCATCATCGCAGGAACTGCAGTGGGACGTGTCCGTGCCATGACCGATGCCCGTGGACAAAAACTCGACACTGCAGGGCCTTCCATGCCTGTCGAAATCATCGGTATGGGTGAAGTCCCCTCTGCAGGTGATAGCTTCCATGCCGTCGCAGACGAGCGCATGGCAAGAACCTTGGTGGAACAACGCAAACACGAGGGAAAGATGATGCAAACCTCCTTCGCCACAGGCAAGGTCACCTTAGAGGATCTCTTCTCGCAAATCCAACAAGGGGAGCTCAAAAACCTCAATATCATCGTCAAAGCCGACGTTCAAGGCTCGGCAGAGGCTGTCAAATCCTCCCTCGAAAAGCTCACAAACGAAGAGGTGAGAGTCCGTGTCATCCACTGTGGTGTGGGTGCTGTTAGCGAGAGCGACGTCATGCTCGCAGCCACATCGGGAGCCATCATCGTCGGATTTAACGTCCGTCCTGATGCAAACGCACGTGATTCGGCACTCCGTGGCAAGGTTGATCTTCGTCTTTATCGTGTCATTTACGATGCCATTAACGAGATGGAGCAAGCAATGAAGGGGATGCTCACCCCAAAATTCAAAGAAATCGAGCTCGGTTCTGCCGAAATTCGAGAGGTCTACAAAATCACAAACGTTGGTATTGTCGCAGGTTGTATGGTTGTCGAGGGTAAAATGCAACGCAATGCCCAAATGCGACTGGTCCGTGACGGTATCATCGTCCACGACGGCGCACTCAACTCCCTCCAACGCTTCAAAGATAGCGTAAAAGAGGTGGCAACCGGCTACGAATGTGGTATCACCATCGAAAACTTCAGCGACATCAAGGTCGGCGATGTCATCGAAGCCTTCCTCATGGAAAAAATAGAAGTATAGGCAACTCGCATTCGCCTATCTGAAAGGAAGGCGTGATACAAGAATTTCACGCCTTCTTCTCAATTTGAAAGGAGACACTATGGCAAATCACAAAATGGGACGGATCAACGAAGATGTTCAGCGAGAGCTAGCGGTGCTCCTCCCCAACGTCAAAGACCCACGGGTGCGTGGCATGATCAGTGTCACGGCAGTGGAAACCACCTCGGATCTTCGCCACGCCAAGGTATTCATCAGCATTTTAGACAAACAGGACATCAAAGAGGTGCTAAAAGGGCTTAAATCGGCAAGTGGATGGCTCCGTCGAGAACTGGGCAGCGCCCTAAACCTACGTTATACCCCCGAGCTCACCTTCGAGCTAGATGACTCCATCGACAAAGGGGCACACATCCTAAAACTGCTTCGCAGTGTAGAAAAACAGGAGGAATGACCGTGAACACAATACAAGCAGCCCATTGGCTTATCAATCATGATGATTATTTGATTTTAACCCACCGTAGCCCAGATGGAGATACCATCGGCTCGGCAGCAGGATTATGCCTTGCTCTGCGAGAGCAAGGAAAAACTGCTTACGTCCTCGAAAATGAAGATATTAGTGATCGATTCCTCCCGTTTTTCGAAGGAATTACGATGAAAGACGATGGTTTCGTCCCCAAAACCATCGTAGCAGTGGATATTGCAGCCACTAGCCTCATTCCGGATAATGCGAAGGACTACGAAATCGATCTCACCATCGATCACCACCCCTCGCAAGAATATTTCGCCAAAGAAACCCTTGTAGAACCCGACAAGGCAGCCACTGGAGAAATTATTTATCACATTGTGGACCGTTGGACAGCAGTAAGCAAAGAAGTGGCACTCCCACTCTATCTCGCGGTCTCCACTGACACAGGTTGCTTCGTCTACGGCAATACGACAGGGGATACCCACCGTGTTGCAGGGGTGTTGATGGATACTGGACTTGACATTCGTACCATCAATCACACCCATTTCCGTA
>JAWXUK010000286.1:0-2250 GCA_044432785.1 Eubacteriales bacterium
TATTATAGTCGGACGGTGGACGAGATGGTGGTCTCGTTACTGGGTAATCTGCCTAACTGGGGTGTGATGTCAGCCTTCCTCTTTGGGTTGTTTGGAGCGATGTGCGCCTTTCGGTATCTCTATGATGGGAAATCGGCCAATATGATCCACTCTATTCCCACACGACGTGAGGGACTCTTTTTGACGCAATATTTAGCTGGCGCTTGCTTTTTGTTGGTACCCAATCTCATCAACCTCATTGCAAGTATGATGGCGCTTGGGTCGCAAGGGGGCTCGGATTATGGGGCACTGGTTACCTTCTTTTGGTTGCTATCTCTCCTTGGGATGTTCTTTTATAACTTTGCAGTCTTTTGTGCGATGTTTACTGGTGCTGTGGCTGGGCTACCCCTCTTCTACCTCATCTATAACTGGGTGGCGAAGTTTGTTTCCATGCTGATCTCCCCTATTCTGGAGACCTTTTTGGTGGGATTCCGTGGATTTAACTACTATAATTCCGATTTTATTCAGGCACTCACCCCGACCTCTATACTGATGAATTATGTGGATACCACTCGTTATGGGATGAGTGGGGAGATCAATTTCAATGGGGTTTACACCTATGTTGCGGTGAGCTTTGGGATGGTGGCGATCTCGTTCGCACTCTTCCGTGTGCGTCATTTGGAGAGAGCTGGAGATGCAGTTTCGGTCAAGTGTATGCGTCCTGTCTTTCGGTTTTGCGTCTCCCTCATTGGTGGGGTGGCGGCTGCCATTGCAAGTGTTTCCCTCCTCTTTAGCCATGAGACCACACAGGTGCTATCCTATGCGCTAGTGGGCTTTACCCTGCTGTGGGGGATTGTGTGCTACTTTGTTGCCGAGATGATTTTGAGAAAGACCTATCGTGTGCTGAATATTTGGAAGCAAGCACTGTTGATGGGGGGCGTGATTCTGGGACTTTACTCGCTCCTTCTCTTTGATTTGACAGGGTACGAAGGAAAGATTCCTGCGCAAGATGAGGTGAGTTTCGTTACCATCACGACCGGACATTTTGCGCCGAGTGACTCCTTTACTAGTGGGATTGTGCTCCTCCCGGAAGAGGTTGAGATTTGGGAGAATCTGCACCGCTCGAGTCTGGAGAGTGCCCGTGAGGCTCGCTCAAGCGGGTCGGGTTTGAGAGGATCGGAATTTACCATCACCTATCAACTCTTAGATGGTTCGGTGCTCGAGAGAGAGTATTGGTTTGAGGCTTCTCGTGAGGGATTGGAGAGCGAGGGGAGCATTGAGAATCAACTGATCTCTTTGAGTGAAAATCGTGAGGTTGTGGCACGCAGTTATCCCTTTGATGAAATTCCTAAGGTGGGGGCAGGGGTGAATCTCTATCACCTTTATGATTATCAGAAGGATGAGTCGGTTAATGTTACTGTAGAGGGGGCGACAGCTCAACTACTTGAGGCATTGGAAAAAGATTTTGCCGAGGGGACCGTTGGGATACACTATCTATCCGAACTTGCTACCGATGAGCAAATTGGCAAGATTTACGATACCTATGTGAACCTAACATGGACTGACCAGTTGAACGCTCGTTCTAGAAATATGAGGATCCATCTGACCCCTGACTCGCAACACACCCTTGCACTGTTAGATGAATTGGGGCATATCAATAGCAATATACGACCCTATTCGAGGGTGGATAAGCCTTATAGTTATTAAAAACCTTTGGGAGGGGTAGCAAAATCACACCCTCTTGAAAATAGAAGCACCCTCCCGAGTTTGGGAGGGTGCTTTCGGCTGTCGGAAAAGTCTCTTGAGAAAAGCCTCGCAGAGTTTCGCCCCTCGCAAGGGGCGAAAAAGAAACAAAATCAGTCTTTTTCTCTGGCTCCGCCAGAAAAAAAGCACTTCTCAAGAAAAAACAGCGACAATTTCGTCAGAAATCGAGCTGGTTTTTCTTGCTTGCCAAAATCTAACCGAAAAGGCGAAGCCTTTTCGGTTAGGGGTATTAGCCATTGGGGCTGATGGTGTAGTTGGGGGATTCTTTGGTGATATAGATATCGTGGGGGTGGGACTCTCGCAAGCCTGCTGCCGTGATCTGCATGAACTGTGCTTTGAGGCGAAGCTCTTCGATGGTGGCACAACCACAGTACCCCATACCGGCACGAAGTCCTCCCATGAGTTGATAGATGGTCTCCCCTGCGATTCCTTTGTAAGGGACACGGCCTTCCACCCCTTCGGGGACCAGTTTTTTGTTGCTTTCTTGGAAGTAACGATCCTTAGAGC
>JAWXUK010000287.1:0-2236 GCA_044432785.1 Eubacteriales bacterium
GCAAGAAGTGATGCGACGACCCACCATAGAAGGGGTGACAAAAGCGCCCGTTCCCACCTTAAACGAGGAACAAGAAACTGTGGTTCACGGCTTGGAATCCTTGGGTGGTGGTGACACTGCAGCGGCAGCTCTTTTATACGGAGTGACAGGGAGTGGAAAGACACAAATCTACATTCGTCTCATTCACACCCTTCTAAAGCAGGGGAAAACAGCCATGGTTTTGGTTCCTGAAATCGTCTTAACCCCTCAATTATTACGCATTTTTACGGCGCAATTCGGTGATAGTATCGCCATTTTGCACAGTTCTTTGCGTGTGGGCGAGCGTTTTGACGAGTGGAAACGTGTCAAAAGAGGGGAGGCGACCGTGGTGCTCGGCACTCGCTCGGCCGTCTTTGCGCCACTGCAAAATATTGGGGCCATCATCCTCGATGAAGAGCAAGAAATGTCCTATAAATCAGAGAATACCCCTCGTTACCATGCCCGTGAGGTGGCAAAATTCCGTTGCGTAGAAAATAATTGCTTGCTTTTGCTCGGCTCTGCAACCCCTTCAATCGAGAGCATGTATTTTGCGAAAACAGGAAAATATCACCTCTTCGAACTGCGAAAACGATTCAATCAGGGGGAACTCCCCGAAGTCACCATCATAGATATGAAGGAGGAGCTCCGTCGTGGAAATAGCTCCTCGGTCAGTGGTCGATTGGTGGAAGAAATTTCGAGAAATATCCAAAAAGGGGAGCAATCCATCCTCTTTCTCAACCGACGAGGGAGTAATCGACTGGTAAGTTGTGGAGAATGTGGCGAGGTACCGGACTGCCCGAACTGCTCGGTTCGTCTTACCTACCACGCAGCAAACGGCAGACTGATGTGCCACTATTGTGGCCACTCCAAACCCCTTCCTCCGGAATGTCCTTCCTGTGGAGGACTGCTCAATTTTGTCGGAATCGGCACCCAACAGGTGCAAGATGACCTTGAAGAAATTTTCACACAACACGAAATCTTGCGCATGGATAGCGATACCATCTCAGCAGCCCACCCTCATGAAGAAATGCTCTCCAAATTCCAGCACAAAAACATCCCGGTTTTGGTGGGCACTCAAATGGTGGCAAAGGGATTAGATTTCGAAAATGTCACCTTGGTTGGGGTGATTTCGGCAGATTTATCCCTTTTTTCCCAAGATATTTGGGCAGCAGAACGCACCTTTTCTCTGATTACGCAGGTTGTGGGACGTGCTGGACGTGGTGGCAAGGTTGGCAGAGCCATCATCCAGACATACACGCCACAAAACGAAGTGGTACTCTGCGCAGCGAGACAGGATTACGATAGTTTCTACGAACAAGAAATCTCTCAACGCTCGCAAACAGGACACCCTCCCTTTAGCGAGGTCATTGTTATTTTCGCCTCAGGGGAGAACGAAAACGCAGTGATCCGACTCCTCCAACGGTATCGAGGAGGACTTGTAGAAGGTCTCCACAGAATTAACCAAAGCCCTCTCATTTTAGGGCCAGCCCCAGCCCCGGTGACGAAAATGAAACAGCGTTACCGTCACCAAATCACCCTCCTCGCCACCCCCACGGCTCCACTTCGTGAGCTCCTCGCGCACCTCCTAGTAGCAGCGCAACAGGACAAGGAAGCACGTGGGGTCTCGGTCTACATCGATAGACAATTGCATTAGAAAGTTGGTATTTTTATGGCTATTCGCACCATTCTCACCCAAGATGATGACGCACTCAAGCTCAAATCTCGAACTGTGGATAAATTCGATCAAAAACTATGGGATTTATTAGACGACATGAGCGAAACCCTCACACAAGCAAACGGACTAGGGCTTGCAGCCCCTCAAATCGGTATTTTACGTCGTGTGGTCTTGGTTATGGACAACGAAGGGGAGTACCTCGAGCTAATTAACCCTGAAATCATCAGTACAGAAGGGGAGGAAGAGGGGCTAGAAGGTTGTCTCTCCGTGCCAGGGGCTTGGGGATATGTCAAGCGTCCCACCATCGTTACGGTCAAGGCGCAAGATCGCAACGGCGAGGAATTTGAAATCCTCGGCGACGGCATGATGGCACGTTGTTTCTGTCACGAACTCGACCACCTCGAGGGTGTGCTATATACAGCCTACTGTGACGATCTCTACACCCAAGAGCAAATTGACGAAATGGAAGAAGGGGACCAATGAGAATCTTATTTATGGGCACCCCTGAATTTGCGGTCTCCTCCCTCCAAGCCCTCGTAGAAG
>JAWXUK010000288.1:0-2195 GCA_044432785.1 Eubacteriales bacterium
CACAGTCCAAACTAGGATGTGAGCAATGTCTACAGATCAAGGCACACTCCCTACGTCGGCATTATCCGAATCAGGTTTGAGGGATTGACATCTACCACGATTAAGCTGTCATCTCAGCCAAGTTTTGAGGAAATTTCTCCCTCGGCACTTAGCACCCCTGTGTTTGAATGGTTGCGATACCCTTCACTTTACCATATAAAAAGAAATTTGTCAACTTTTATTCCTAAAATATCCTTTTACCCCTTGACGGATGGAGGAAAAAGAGGCATAATAAGAGTAGCGGAGTATGCACTTTTTCAAACCTTATTATTTAGGAGATTTGCTATGATTATTACACGACCTTCTGTGAAAGAGGACCTCATTGCTTTAGAGAAAATTTGGTGGCTTGCCTTTGGTGATTCCGAGCGATATATTGACAATTTCTTTAAGAATTATTATCGAGAAAACCGTGTTCTAGTCCTCGAAGAGGATGGCGAAGTCCTTGCCATGACTGCTTGGTTTCCAAGTTCCATTGCTGGCTGTCGGATTGCCTATCTCTATGCTGTTGCCACACACCCCATTGCACAAGGGAAGGGCTATGCCTCGCAACTGCTACAATACACCTTTGAATATCTTGAGGTGGATATGCGCTTTTTAGGGGCGAGTACCGTCCCCGCCACCCCTGAGCTCTTCAACTTCTTCGAGAAATTGGGTTTCTTCCCTTATTTCACCCATCAAGTGGAAGATTTTACCGATCTGCCCACCCCTGATAAAATGAGAGGTCGCTTTACCCAACTCATCCCCTCCATCTATCTTAAAATGCGTGAGGATTTTTTGAAAAATATCCGTCATGTCGAGATGGATCTTGCCGGAATTACCCATCAAGATGGGATCTGCCGTATCTCTGGTGGGGGGCTCTTCCGTTATGATTGCGAGGATCGTATCTGCATTCTTGCCCTCGAAAAAGGGAACGATCACCACTTTACGGTCAAGGAAATTATGGGATTCCACAAAACCCAAGCCTATGCCATTGCTGATCTTCCTGCCTTTACTGGCGGACATAGTTTCCATGTGAGACGCCCCCTTGGGGATACCTATTTTGGGATGCTTCGTTGGTTCGCCCCCAACAACCGTTGGGATATCACCGAAACCGCTTACCTTGGACTTGCATTCGACTGATTTTTATGGTATAATTATCTTTCAATGTTGGAAGAGGGGGGAATTCCCTTTATCCACGAAAACAAACACGTAAAATTTTGCTATTATTAAGGAGCTTCATCTATGATCACAGTGACCGACCTAGGGCTACAATTCGACGGTACCGCCCTCTTTTCTCATGTCGATTTGCAGTTTATTAAAGGGAACTGCTACGGCATTATCGGTGCCAATGGCGCTGGTAAATCTACCTTTTTGAAAATTCTATCCGGAGAGATCGAATCCACCTCGGGCGAGGTTTCTATCTCGTCGAAAGTGCGTATGTCTGTGCTAAAACAAGATCAAAACGCATTTGATGCCTATAACGTCATGGATACCGTCGTGATGGGTAATCCTCGTCTCTACCAAATCGGGGTGGAGAAGGATGCCATCTACGCTAAGGAAGAGATGACCGACGAGGACGGTATGAAGGCCTGTGAACTCGAAGAGGAATATGCTGAGCTTGGCGGTTGGGAAGCCGAGAGCGATGCCAGTCGCATTTTGCAAGGGCTTGGCTTTTCCACCTCGCTTTATGCAAGCGAGATGTCCACCCTCGATCCACGTCTTAAGGTTAAGGTGCTCCTTGCGCAGGCCCTCTTTGGTACCCCTGACCTCTTAATGATGGACGAGCCCACCAACAACCTTGATATTGACGCCATCAACTGGCTGGAAGATTTTCTCCTCGATTTCGAGGGGACCGTCATTGTGATCTCCCATGACCGTCACTTCTTAAACACCGTTTGTACCCACACCGTGGATATTGACTACAATAAAATTAAAATGTATGTCGGAAGCTATGACTTCTGGTATGAGTCCTCACAACTTGTGCAACAACTCATGAAAAACCAAAACAAACGCAACGAAGAGAAAGCCAAGGAACTCCAAGACTTTATTACCCGTTTCTCGGCCAATAAATCTAAGTCCAAGCAAGCCACTGCACGTCGGAAAATGCTGGATAAACTCTCGGTGGAAGAGATGCCTGCCTCCTCCCGTCGCTACCCTTGGGGTGCGTTCTCCCCTGG
>JAWXUK010000289.1:0-2190 GCA_044432785.1 Eubacteriales bacterium
TCAAGAACAGCTTGTCTCATACGATTTTGTCACCTATTCAGCCATGCGTACCCACGCACGCACCTATAATCAGGCGCTTAAAAATGGGGATCGCACGGAAAGTGACTATGCCTATAATGATTGCCTTAATTTGGATAATGGTATCATGGGTTATATTGAAATTTCAAAAATTGATCTCTCCCTCCCCATTTACCACGGCTCTTCTGAGAGCGTACTCCAGAAAGGAATCGGACATCTCGAGTGGTCCACCCTCCCTACAGGAGATTTGGGTAACCACACGGTTTTGACAGGACATACAGGGCTACCCTCTGCAAAATTGTTCACCAATTTAGACCAAGTAGTGGTGGGGGACAGCTTTTCGGTCACTGTACTAGACCAAGAATACCTCTACGAGGTGGAAGAGCTCCTTGTGGTAGAACCACACGAAGTGGACGCTCTGGCACGAGATCCCGAGAAAGATCTCGTCACGTTGGTTACCTGCACTCCGTATGGGGTAAACTCTCATCGACTCTTGGTGCAAGGGATTCTTGTGGATACCATTCAACTCTCTTTTGATTTTAGTGATGAAGAGTGGTACACTGCCCCTGGTAAAACATTTTTACGCATCTTTTTAGAATTCCTGATGCTCTGCGCAGTGCTCCTCGTGGCGTTTGTGCTCAATGCTCATAGATTTAAGCCGGCGCCTCGCCCCATCTACAGAGTAAAATACGATCGGGAGCTCGACCAAGATCTCTACACAAACGAGGAAGAGTTCGATAATCTCCCACCCCCAATTGACTGGCGAAAATGTGATAAGGACCTCGACCGAGATCTCTTTGAAGGGAAGGACAACTTCCGAGAGCCACTCGAAGACTACCAAGATCTTCTCAAACCATCCCAATTTGATCTATCGAAATACGATAGAATCCTTGACCGAGATCTCTTTGAAGAACAGGGATACTTCCCCAACGCAGTCCATAACGACCTATCAAAATACGACAGGATCCTCGACCGAGATCTATTCGAGGACAATAAAAAGGAGGGATAACAGTGAAAAAATGTATCATATTGTTCGCAATGTTACTTTTCATTGTCCCAGTGCGTGCTTTAGGTGGTGACCTCTCTATGTCCTACCAATATGACTCGACCGATCTTGTCTCCGCTTCGTGGGAACTCTATCGAGTCTCGGTAGAATCATCAGGAGATCTTGTCCACACTTCGAATTTTTCAAATGTGAGCGTCTCGGCGAATCTCGCCCGAACCGATTACGGCACCTATGTAGATACGGTGGACAACTATATCACGGCAAATTCCATCACCCCAGATGTCACAGGAAAAACCGATTCAAATGGTGAGGTTGACTATACGATATCGAGTGATGGTGTCTATCTTGTGCGCTTTGGAAGTCATATTCAAGATGATGTGGAGTATAGCTCAAGCCCTATATTATTCCAAATACAAAGCGATGATATCGATTTAAACCCAAAGGTGACGGCAGAAAAGATTGAAGATACCACCACAGTGACCGTCAATAAAACTTGGCGAGATGATCAACTGCTCGATGTCCGTCCCAGTCAAATTTTAGTAGGACTTTATGAAAATGGAACCCGTATCGAGTCTGTGGTGCTCAGTAGTAGCAACAATTGGGCTCATACTTGGGAGGATCTAGATGCAAAGTCTGCATGGGCAGTGCTCGAACTAAGCGAGACAAGTGGCTATCTTGCGACCTATGTCAAGAACGAAAACCAGTTCAACATCATCAACACTTACCAACCAGTGGAACAGCCCGAAGAGCCAGAGATCCCTGAAGACCCAGAAGATCCAGGAAATGAAGAGGACTCGGGTACTCCAGAAAATCCAGATCAATCCGACTCTCTCGGTCAATCCGACACAGGGAACAATATCCCATCCACAGGTACACTAAACTGGCCCATTCCAGTGTTAGTGGTCATTGGATTGTTATCGCTCGGATTGGGAGTGATGCTACGTCGTGACCCCAAGGAGGGAGAGTGATGAGCTCTGAAACCTCTAAAAAGAAGTTTTCCTGCCGGAAATTGTTCGGAAACCTCCTTCTTTTGGTGGGAATGGTGTCGATTTTAGGGGCAGGAGGACTGCAATACTACAATCAAGAGCAGAGTAACCAAGGTGGCACCTACTCGGCTCAAGTGGTAGAGCAATTTCAAACCCTCGCGCTCCCCACAGAAATTCCAC
>JAWXUK010000290.1:0-2186 GCA_044432785.1 Eubacteriales bacterium
CTATGGTGGGTCGTCGCATCACTTCTTGCTTGGTGAGGGTGATCAGCCCCCCTTTTTCAAGAGATTTGACCGTGCTTGTGGAGGCGCCCGTATAGTAGCAAATTTCTTTGACGGTTGCACCACCATTTTGCACTAAAAATTCGATGACTGCATACCTTGTGGGGTAGCGGCGTTTGGTTTTATCCACTTGGGCGAGCCCCTCTGCACTATCCACTGCGAGGGTGGCTATTTTGTCCGATTTATCACCGATACCACGTTGCGCCGAGCTCTCGATGGTGATCGTTTTGGTGTCGACTAGGAGTTTTATTGCAGTATTTGGGTTTTTTGTGCCAAAAGCTCTGCGAATTTCTTCCATGTCGCACGTTCCACCCAATCCGTCTAAAAGCTCGACCAAAGTGATGGCATTTGCGTGGGTGCCTGCATTTTGTCGAGCTAGTTCAGGGGTGACTTGAAGGACGAGAGAGTCCTTTAGGGCGAAAAAAAGTCCAGTTGGGAGCATGGCACGGATACAGTCGTGTAGCGTGCAAAAATAACGTCCTCTCATCCAAATGGCGAGCTTGATCCCTTCGGCGTCAAGGACCGGAGCTTCGTCAAGTTGGGTGGAGATGAGCTTGAGTTTTTGAGTAAATGTAGCCTCTGGTCCGATGGAGAGCACCATGCCTTCTGAGCCACGGTTGCCCTGTCCAAATGGAACCAAAACCCGCATTCCAACCTGCAAAGTGGGAAGAAGTTCGGTGGGGACGACATAGTCGTATGGTTTGTCGATGGCATAAATCGCCTTGGCTACAGCTATTTTTGCGATGGTTCTTGCCACACAACTCCCCTCCTTTTTGGGTGACCTCTCGGTTTTCAGGCGAACCGAAGTGGGGTTTTCCACGTAAAATTTGCGATATCAATAATAAGGGGAGGGATTTCACCCTCCCTCCGTAATTACCAGAATTTTAAGTCGATGGTGCCGTCTGCCACCTCTTGGACTGCCATGGAAACTGGTTTTTCCGTGAGAGAGATTTTATCTTCCTCGGCTTCGTTTGCGATTTGACGAGCTCGGCACGCAACCACGTTGACCAATTTGTATCGGCTAGGGATTTGATCTAAGAGATCGTTCATAGGGGGGTGTAACATCATAATGCGAGTTCTCCTTTTAAGATAAATTTACGTTGATCCACACGGCATTCTGCCGCTGTGAGGATTGCCTTGATTTCTTCCACTGCAGTGGATACCTTGTCGTTAATGACCAAATAATCATAGTGTACCACCTCTTTAAGCTCTAACTTGGCCTTTTCAAGACGATCGAGGATGACATCTTCGTTATCTGTGGCACGATTGCGCAGACGGTGTGAGAGGTCCTCGAAGGTGGGTGGGATGATGAAAATGAGAAGGGCGCCAGGGCATTTCTCCCTCACTTTAGCAGCACCCTGTACCTCGATATCGAGGAGGACGTCGAGCCCTTGGTTGAGTCGTTCTTCGATGAAAGTGGTGGAGGTGCCATAGTAGTTATCCACGTATTTAGCGTGTTCTAAAAATTCATCTCGCTCGATCATGGCTTCAAATTCATCGGTGGAGACAAAATTGTAGTTGATGCCATCCTGTTCCCCCATGCGAGGATTTCGTGTTGTGTAGGAGACCGAGAAACAGATATTTTTGCGCTCGCTGATAAGTTCTGCGATGACAGTGCTCTTTCCGACCCCTGATGGTCCTGAGAGGACGATTAGCTGACCTCTATCTTTTGTTTTTAGCATGAATCTTCCTCCAAATCTTTCTTTCTAATGCTTTCGGGTGGTAGGGCGGAGAGCACGATACAGTCGTTATCCATTACCAATACCGATTGGGTGCGCCTTCCGTAGGAGGCGTCGATTAGGTTTCCACGGTCTCGTCCCTCTTGAATGAGACGCTTGATAGGGGCAGAGTCGGGCGTGATCACTGCGAGGATACGTTCCGCAGAGACCAGATTTCCAAAGCCAATTGGAATAAGTTGCACCACAATTCCCCCTTTTTCCGTGATTTTTGCGCTATTTTTCAACATGCGAAACCATAGTAAAAAAAGAACGCCCCAAGGCGTTCTTTTTTTAGCTTGAAATTAGCCTTGCTCTCTCATGCGAGCGAAACAATCGCTGCAATAAACAGGGCGATCGGACTTAGGTTCAAAAGGAACCTTTGCCTCGCTTCCACAAGCCGCGCAAGTAGCA
>JAWXUK010000291.1:0-2182 GCA_044432785.1 Eubacteriales bacterium
AGGGGGAGGCAAACAAACCCTCGTCCAAGGCAGTGTCATCGCAACCCAAGACCAGCTCGAAACCTTTCTCGAAGCTCACATGATAAAATCCCCTTAGAACCAACCATTCTAAGGGGATTTTTGCGCAAAAAAATAAAACACCATCCGAAGATAGTGTTTTATATGGTACCGGTGGCCGGACTCGAACCGGCACGTTGTCACCAACAATGGATTTTGAATCCATCACGTCTACCGATTCCATCACACCGGCATACCACTTAGATAGTATACACGACTTCCAAAAAAAAAGCAAGCCTTTTTTCAAAATTTTTCAAAAAATAAATTCACAAAACCTTCCCCCCAGACATAGACTGACACAATAGGCATTCGTGCCTCATCCATTTTCTGAAAGGACGCGTTTTATGGTATACTATCTTATCATTTGTCGCTCGCTCACCTATGCCCAACGCACTTCCAAGGTGCTCGAGCGTGCAGGAATCACTTCCTATATTTTACGCACCCCCAAAAGTATCTCAGGGGAAGGTTGTGGCCACGGGGTAAAGATCGCTCAAAAGAACCTCGAAAAAACCCTCACAACCCTCCATCGAAATGACCTCACCCCCAAAAAATTATATATCACATTCGGTGATAACAGCTATCGGGAGGTAGAACTTTGATTTATTTAGACAGCGCTGCCACCTCGCTCCAAAAACCTCAATCAGTGATCCGAGCCACAAGCTACGCCCTCAACCACTGCGCATCCCCAGGCAGGGGAGGGCATCTCCCAGCCCACCGAGGTGCCGAGGTCATTTACGCCTGTCGTGAGGCATGCGCCAACCTCTTCCACCTCGAAAACCCAGAACAGGTGGTCTTCACCCAAAATGCCACCCACGCCATCAACATCGCCCTCAAAACCCTCGTTAAAGAGGGTTCCACCGTCCTCATCTCAGGATGGGAACACAACGCTGTCACACGCCCCCTCCACAACGTCAAAGACATCACAATCAAGGTGGCATATGCCCCTCTCTTCGACCAAGAAGCCACCGTACGAGCCTTCGAGCGAAATTTAACCTCCGAGGTAGAAGCCGTGGTATTCACCCACGTTTCAAATGTCTTCGGCTTTGTCCTCCCCATCGAGCGACTATCAGCCCTCTGCCGTCGTAGGGGAGTGCCCTTCCTCATCGATGCCTCCCAATCGGCCGGATGTCTCGAGATCAATCAATCCTGTCTAGGGGCAAACTTCATCGCCATGCCAGGACACAAAAGCCTACTAGGCCCACAAGGCACAGGAATCCTCCTATGTGGTCAGTCCCAGCACATCACCCCCATCCTCCAAGGGGGGACAGGTAGCACCTCCCGTTGTCAGACCATGCCCACCGACCTCCCAGACAGGCTCGAAGCAGGGACCCACAACGTCGCAGGGATCGCAGGGCTATTACAAGGGATCCGTTACCTCGAGCGCCGAGGGATCTCCTCCATCTACTCCCACGAATCTGCTCTGCTCACTCGCATGGCAAGGGGACTCTCTCCCCATTGCGAGATCTATTACGCAGGGGATAGCGCCCACCAAGCAGGGGTGCTATCCTTCCAAATGGAGGGGTACGACTGCGAAGAGATCTCTGCTCTCTTAGGGGAGCAAGGCTTCGCCCTTCGAGCAGGACTTCACTGCGCCCCTCTCGCCCACCAAACTGCTGGGACCCTCGAGAGGGGAACCATCCGTGCCAGTGTCTCCCCCTTTAATACAAGGCAAGAGATTGACACCTTCATCCGAGCAGTGACAAGACTTGCGAAAAATAAAAAATAACTGGAACTTTCGGGAAATTTATGCTATAATGGATGTTACCCAAACACGAAGGAGACCACCCATGTTAGATAAACTTCAAATCATCGAGTCAAAATACAGTCAAATCGAGGCACAACTGGCTGCCACCGAAACCTACAACGACCCCAGCTTAGTCTCAAAACTCAACAAAGAGCAAGCCGAGCTTTCCCCCTTAGTGGAAAAATATCGCAACTATCTCAGTGTCAAACAGCAACTCGAGGAAGCAAAAGAGCTCCTCTCCGACCCTGAAATGGCAGATATGGCACAGGAAGAAATCCTCACCTGTAAAGATCAATTAGTGGAACTCGAAAAGGCAATCCAAGTGATGCTCCTCCCCAAAGACCCCAACGATAACAAAAGCGTCATCGTCGAAATCCGAGC
>JAWXUK010000292.1:0-2139 GCA_044432785.1 Eubacteriales bacterium
GGGGAAATTCGGCGCTATTTAAGGGATAATAATTCCATTCGAGTGTCACGTTCTCTGCGTGATACTGCCTATAAAGTACTCCAAGCCAAGGAGGCATATATCGCAAAGCACCAAAAAGAGCCCTCTATGGACGAGATCGCAACCATCCTAGAGATTCGACCTCGTGACGTGATGATGGCACTGGATGCCATCGCAGATCCCATGTCCCTCGACGAGCCCATCTATTCCGACTCGGGGGACGCCATTTGCATGGTGGATCAGGTGCGTGACCCCAAAAACACCGACGAGAGTTGGCTCGAACAAATCGCCCTTAAAGAGGCAATCGCACGTCTCTCCGAGCGTGAGCGCCATATTCTGGCACTGCGATTTTTCCAAGGACGCACCCAGATGGAGGTCTCGAACGAAATTGGAATTTCGCAAGCTCAGGTCTCTCGATTAGAGAAAAATGCACTCAGTCAGATCAAGAAAGAGCTATAGCCCCTCTCCTAATTTTTTGCAATCCTGCTCCCTTTACCCTGCTACACTCCCCCATAAAAAAAGTGCAACACTCTAAATAGAATGTTGCACTTTTCATCAATAAAACTCTGCGATAATTTCTGTTTGAAATGATTTCTCGATTTTTAAGAGGTTCTTTTGACTCTCGAAATCCTCCACCACATCCTGACGAGAAGGGAGGGAGGACCACGGCTCGATGCAGACAAAAGGAGACTCCTTCAAGGGGTTGTGCCAGATGGCAAGATAGTCCATATCGGGATAACTCACGGTCACCCCACGGCTCCCCTTATCGGATTTTAGGGATATTTTGCGTGGCATTTCGGTCAAAACAATGGCATCATCATCGAAAAGCCCATGGTGCAGAGGAATTTTCGTCCCCTCTTCCAGTGGGAAATCCACGGTGTTTTCGGTCATCATGCACTGTGGAGAGAGGACGAATTTTTTCGGATGACTCGGTGGGTTTGTTGTTTCAAATTCCAAATAATAATCCTCAAAGAGGAGCCCCTCGTCGAGTGGCACACGGTAGCCTGTGTGCCCCCCTATCCCACAATAAAGTGGATCCGACCCTTTGTTTTCAATGGTAAAACGAGTGGTGAGTTGATTGCCATCGAGAGCGTAGCTCACCTCAAATTCACAAGGAAAGGGATAGATGGTGCGATCGTAGTCACGCAGTCCGTAGGTGATGGAACTCTCGGTGCGATCCAGCAAAACGAAGTCGGAATTGCGTGCAAAGCCGTGGATGGACATCTCATATTCTTTGCCCTGATAGGTGTAGCGCCCCTCGGTCATTCTGCCAATATAGGGAAAGAGGATGGGGGCCCTGCCCGACCAAAAAGCAGGATCCCCCTGCCAGAGATATTGCGTGTTATCGGCGCTTTTGATGGACCAAAGCTCTGCCCCTTTTGTGTTGATTTCCACGGTGAGAGCCTGATTTGAGATGGTGTGAATCATGATATTTCCTCCTTATCATTTTACTTCATTATACCTTACTTCACGCAGATTTACAACCTTTGTTTTTGAAAAAGGAACCAGTTTTTGGCACGGTGAATGTTCGGTCGGCACCTCCTCGCTCGGCTTATTTTCACCCCTCTCCCCCTTTGCGACCTGTAGTTTTTATGCGCCATTCTATCACAATTACGCACTTTATCGCAGACATATAGCGATAAAAATAGTATTAGAGCAAAAAAATCTCTCTCCACGATGGGAGAGAGATTTTAAAATTTCTGGTACCCACCTTAGTGCAGGGTGGAGGTGTGGTTTTCGTAGGGTAGCACGTCTTTGGTACGGAATTGGTGAATGGTTTCCTCCATGACGTTGGCTTGACTAGATAGTTCTTCCGAAGTGGCAGCCGATTCTTCACTGATGGCAGAGTTTTTCTGCATGACTTCGTTGATTTCTGCCACGCTATCGCTGATATGAGCGATATCTTCGGTTTGTTCCATGGTTGCCACCGTAATTTTCTCGAGGGAGCCGATGAACGCCTGAATATCACGGGGGACCGACTCGAGGCTTTCTGCTGTTTGTTGGGCGAGCTCCCGACCGGAGCGCACTGCAGCGGCACTACTTTCGAATAGGTTCGAGGTCTCTTTGACCGCTTCGCTCGTCCGATTGGCAAGGCTTCGCACTTCATCAGCAACCACAGCA
>JAWXUK010000293.1:0-2139 GCA_044432785.1 Eubacteriales bacterium
GACTGCTCATCTCTGTGGGGCGAAATAATTTGCAAAATGACGCACTTACCACCAAAATGGCGCATAAAAGCGATATTTGGTTCCATACCCAAAAGATTCACGGTTCCCACGTCATCCTGTGGGCAGAGGGGCAGGAGCCTGATCTCCCCTCCCTCGAGCAAGCGGCTGGTCTGGCTGCGTGGTTTTCACAGGGACGGGACGGGAGCAAGATTGCAGTGGATTACACCCCTGTGAAATATGTGAAAAAACCGAATGGGTCACGTCCTGGCATGGTGATCTACACCACCTACGAGACAGCAATGGTGGCACCCTTAAACCCTGAAATATTGGAGAAATAAGATGAAAATTGTGATTGTGGACGGTCAAGGTGGCCGTTTGGGGAAACTGTTTGTGGAGGAGATTTTGAAAAAAATTCCCGATGCCACCATTTTCGCCCTTGGAACCAATAGCATAGCCACGGCAACCATGCTAAAAGCTGGGGCACATCACGGTGCCACTGGCGAGAATCCCATTGTGCGCAACCTTCGGGATGCCGATGCTGTGTTTGGTGCAGTGGGGATTGTGGTTGCCCATGCTATCTTAGGCGAGGTCACCCCTGTCATCGCCGAGGCAGTGGGAGGAGCAAGTGCCACGAAATTCCTTGTCCCCATGAATGGTTGTGGGGTGGTGGTTTCGGGGGTGTCCACACTTAAACTGCAAGATTACGTCGAGCAAGCAGTGGCTACATTTTTAGAATCTAAATGAGAAAAGCAGTCTATTTCAATGAATAGACTGCTTTTTGTTATTCTTGCGAGAGTGCGTCGGTCTGTTGTTGGAAGAAAATATCCATCTTCTTGGTGAGTTCCAAGGGTGCGTTATACCCCATTTTACGGTTTCTGTTGTTCATGGCTGCCACTTCGGTGATGCTTGCTAGGTTTCGACCGGGCTTCACTGGGATGGTAACCAGTGGGATGTTGACCCCCATGATTTGGGTGTAGGTTGCTTCCAGTCCCAATCGGTCGTACACTGTGTTATCGTCCCATGGTTCGAGTAGGATGACAAGGTCGATGTGCTGACTACTTTTGATGGCGCCCATTCCGAAAAGTTGTCGCACATCGATGATCCCGATGCCACGCAATTCCATATAGTACTGAATGAGTTCGGGGGATCGTGCCTCCAAAATGCCGTAAGTGATTTCACGGATTTCCACGGCGTCGTCGGCGATGATACGGTGTCCCCTCTTGATGAGCTCGATTGCCACCTCACTTTTACCGACACCAGAAATTCCTTGAAGGAGGACCCCTTCACCATAAATTTCGAGCATAACGCCGGACCGTGTGATACTAGGAGCAAGACATTTGTGAAGCCGACTGATGAGCTCGCTGATAAAGACCGAGGTCTGCATGGACGAGACCAAAACGGTACGATCGTGCTTTTTCGCAATCTTGAGGAAGTCGGGGAATGCCTCCACCCCACGGGTGAAAATGATGGCTGGCACGGGATAGGAGAGCAGTACTTCGAAGGATTTGAGCCGATCCTCTGTGCTCATTTCTTGAATGAAGGCATATTCTGTTTGCCCGATGATGAGGATACGTTGGTTATCGAAGTGATCGAAAAATCCAGCCAGTGGCAAGCCTGGACGGTTGATATCTGGGGTTTTGATGGGTAGATGTTCGTAGTCCTCCCCTGCGAGGACCACATCAAGCTTGAAGTCCTGAATGATTTGTCCGAGGGTAATTCCTTTTGTGATTTGTTCCATAACAAAATCTCCTTTTTCTGTTAGTTAACGGGAAAAATCCCGAGTTTCGCACACTATTCGTTGTTGGTTGTTTCGCCAATTTCGTGGTCGACGAGATATTTGGGTCGTCCTTTGATTTCTTCGTAGATTTTTGAGATGTAAAATCCGATGATGCCAAGGCAGATCATGAGGGCGCTTCCGATGAAGAGCTGAATCAAAATCACGGTGGTAAACCCTTCTAGCACTTGATTTGTCATATATTTCCAGAGGGAGTGTCCCCCCAATATAACCGAGAAAATGAAGGTGATGACCCCTAAAAAGGTGACGAATTGGAGTGGCGCTGTGGAAAATGAAGCTAAATTCGAGACGGCATAGCGCACAAGGCTCATCATGGACCATTTCGACTCCCCTGCCACTCGATC
>JAWXUK010000294.1:0-2132 GCA_044432785.1 Eubacteriales bacterium
AGGTTTCAATGGAGGTGCGATCGCTCGCTTCCACCTTATCACCGAGGTCGGTGAGAGCATTTTCAGATTGGTAGATTGCTTGGTCAGCGTGGTTGCGTGCATCCACCTCAGCTTTGCGTTTCGCATCCTCTTCGGCATGTTGTTCAGCTTCCATGACAGCCTTTTCAACGTCGTCTTTGGACATATTGGTAGAGGAGGTGATGGTGATGGTTTGCTCTTTTCCAGTGCCTAAATCCTTCGCAGAGACGTTGACGATACCGTTGGCATCAATGTCGAAGGTGACCTCGATTTGAGGTTGACCACGACGAGCAGGAGCGATACCATCGAGGTGGAATTGTCCCAAGGTTTTGTTGTATTGCGCCATCTCACGCTCTCCTTGAAGGACGTGAACCTCGACAGAAGGTTGGTTATCGGCAGCAGTGGAGAAGATTTGGCTTGCTTTTTTAGGAATGGTGGTGTTGCGCTCGATGACCTTGGTCATGACGCCACCTTGGGTCTCGATACCAAGGGAGAGAGGGGTGACATCGAGGAGGAGAAGTCCTTTGACATCACCAGTGAGGACACCACCTTGAAGGGCTGCACCCATGGCGACACATTCGTCGGGGTTGATCCCCTTGAATCCTTCTTTACCAGTGATTTTCTTGACGGCATCTTGGACGGCTGGGATACGGCTAGAACCACCCACGAGAAGGATTTTTGAGAGGTCGCTTGCCGAGAGACCAGAGTCGGAAATGGCTTGTTTCACAGGGCCTAAGGTGCGCTCGACGAGGGCATTGGTGAGCTCGTTGAATTTGGCACGGGTGATGGTGACATCAAGGTGCTTTGGACCAGAGGCATCGGCTGTGATATAAGGGAGATTGACGGCAGAAGAGGTGACGCCAGAGAGCTCGATTTTGGCTTTTTCAGCAGCCTCTTTGAGACGTTGCATGGCAATCTTATCTTGTGGGAGGTCTACCCCTTCTGCTTTTTTAAATTCAGCTGCAAGGTAGTTCATGACGGCAGTATCAAAGTCGTCACCACCCAGACGGTTATCACCAGCAGTGGCGAGCACTTCGATGACACCATCGCCAATTTCAAGGACGGATACGTCGAAGGTACCACCACCTAAGTCGTAGACCATGATTTTTTGGTCGGCTTCTTTGTCGGCACCATAGGCAAGAGCAGCAGCAGTGGGCTCGTTGATGATACGTTTGACGTCGAGCCCTGCGATTTTACCGGCATCTTTGGTGGCTTGACGTTGGGAGTCGGTGAAGTAGGCAGGGACGGTGATGACAGCTTCAGAGACAGAGTGGCCGAGATAGGCTTCTGCATCGGCTTTGAGTTTTTGCAAAATCATTGCCGAGATCTCTTGAGGGGTGTATTTTTTATCAGAGACATTGACCTTGAAATCGGTACCCATTTCACGTTTGATGGAGCTAATGGTGAGGTCGGGGTTTGTGATGGCTTGACGTTTTGCCACTTGACCGACCAGACGCTCGCCGTCCTTTGCAAATGCCACCACAGAAGGGGTGGTACGGTTGCCTTCGGCACCCACGATGACGACGGCTTCGCCGCCCTCCATCACAGAAACGCAAGAGTTTGTGGTACCGAGGTCAATTCCTATAATTTTCGACATAATTCATGTCCTCCTAAATAAAATAATATATGGTGAAAAATCTATGTGTCAGATTTTTCTTCAAAATCGGAGCATCCGATGATGAATCTAAATTAGTTTGCCACCTTGACCATCGCAAAACGAATCACGGTGTCTTTGTGGGTGAAGCCCTCTTGAAAGACTTCGGTGATGGTGTTCTCGCCCCAACGGTCGTCATCCACATGGGTGACTGCGTTGTGAAGATTTGGGTCGAAGAGTTCGCCCAAAGAGGGGATTTTCTCGAGTTCTAGCTTCTCGAAGATGGTTTTGAGCTGTGTCATGGTCATCTCCACCCCTTTTTTGTAGGCAGCATCCTCGGTTTCTTGTTTGAGGGCGCGCTCGAGGTTATCGTAGACGGGGAGGAACTCGATAGCTGTCTCACGCAGGGCAGTGTCTCGTAGTGTGACCTTTTCTTTGATGGTGCGTTTGCGAAAGTTATCGTATTCGGCAGCCAAACGGAGGAGGCGATCATCCTCTGGAGGAGGGTCTGCCTTAGGGG
>JAWXUK010000295.1:0-2131 GCA_044432785.1 Eubacteriales bacterium
GCGAGCGAAATCGTCAAAAAGTTTAAAACAGGGGCCATGTCCTACGGATCCATCTCGAAAGAGGCACACGAATGTATGGCGATCGCCATGAATACATTGGGTGGAAAGTCTAACTCGGGCGAAGGGGGAGAGGACGCAGAACGGATCGGAACCAATCGTAGCAGTGCCATCAAACAGGTGGCATCAGGACGGTTCGGCGTAACAAGTCAGTATCTCTTAAGTGCTCGTGAAATTCAAATCAAAATGGCACAGGGCGCAAAACCGGGCGAAGGGGGACACCTCCCAGGCAAAAAGGTCTATCCTTGGATCGGAAAAACACGGTATTCCACCCCGGGGGTCACCCTCATCTCCCCACCCCCTCACCATGATATTTACTCCATCGAGGACCTCGCACAGCTCATCTACGATCTGAAAAACTCCAATACAGAGGCAAGAATCTCGGTGAAGCTCGCCTCGGAATGTGGGGTAGGAACCATCGCAGCAGGTGTGGCAAAAGCAGGTGCTACCGTCATTTTAATCAGTGGTTACGATGGTGGAACAGGGGCAGCCCCCATCAGTTCCATCCTCGATACAGGGCTTCCATGGGAGCTCGGACTTGCAGAAGCACACCAGACCCTCATCGAGAGTGGACTGCGTGAAATGGTCATCCTTGAGACCGACGGAAAACTGATGAGTGGTCGAGACGTTGCCATTGCAGCCATGCTCGGTGCTGAGGAATTCGGTTTTGCGACAGCCCCCCTCGTGAGTATGGGTTGTATGATGATGCGTGTCTGCCATCAGGATACCTGTCCTGTGGGAATTGCAACACAAAATCCAACTTTGCGCAACAATTTCCGTGGTAATCCTGAAAACGTTATGAATTTCATGATGTTTGTGGCAGAGGAACTGCGTGAAATCATGGCAAAACTCGGGATCGCCACCCTCAAAGAATTGGTGGGACGTACCGACCTCCTCCAAGAAAAAGAGGTCAAGGTAACCAAAGCTGCCACTCGAGTGGACATGTCCAGAATCATCTCGCAAGATTATGCAAGTTGCGAGAAAAACAGATACAACCCTGAGGCTCTCTACGATTTCAAACTCCAAGAGACCCTCGATCAGATGGTTCTCATCAAAAAATTCCAAAAGGCGATCAAAAATAACACCAAACACACTGAAAAGATCAAGGTTTGTAGTACCGATCGTACTTTGGGCACCATGCTCGGCGCAGAGATCACCAAACAATACGGCAACACCCTCGAGCACGACCGTTACGTCGTGGAGTGCTATGGTGGTGTGGGACAATCCTTCGGCGCCTTCATTCCCAAGGGGTTGACCCTCCGACTAGAGGGAGATGCCAACGACTACCTCGGAAAAGGACTCTCAGGTGGTCGGATCATCGTCCACCCACCCAAAGGGAGCAAATTTAGTCCCGAGAAAAACGTCATCATCGGTAACGTGGCGCTCTACGGAGCCACTTCGGGTGAAATCTTCATCAACGGCAAGGTCGGGGAGCGCTTCTTGGTGAGAAACTCAGGCGCCACAGCGGTTGCCGAGGGTTGTGGTGACCACGGACTGGAATATATGACCGGAGGTAAGGCTGTTATTCTTGGGGAAACCGGTAAAAACTTCGCTGCAGGTATGAGTGGTGGTGTCGCCTATGTGTTAGACGAAAAACATCAACTATACCTCAAATTAAGCAAGGAATCCCTCCTTGTCGAAGAGGTCGAACGGGAACGTGACATCACCGAGCTCAAGTCTCTCATCTCTGCCCACTACGAGCAGACAAAATCCCCACTTGCAGATAAAATCCTCGCTGAATTTGACCATTATGTCACAAAGTTTAAAAAGATCACACCAAAAGAGTACCAAAAAATGCTTAAAATCATCAGTGAATTCGAAAAACAAGGGCTAGACCACGAAAAAGCCGTGTTAGAAGCGGTTGCACTGTCACAAAGGGGGTAACAATTATGGGAAAACCAACAGGATTTATGGAATATCAGCGCCAAGCCAATCCACGGATTGCAGCCCAAGAACGGATCAAAAATCACAAAGAATTCTATCAATATCAGTCGGAAGAGGATAGAAAAGTTCAAGCAGCTCGTTGCATGGACTGCGGTGTGCCATTTTGTGGCTCTGCACTGGAGCTGAAGGG
>JAWXUK010000296.1:0-2114 GCA_044432785.1 Eubacteriales bacterium
CACAAGATCCACATTTCCCACTGCCAAAATGGGGGTGCCCGTGATGGAGATGGTGGAAATGATGTTGGATTTTGGCATGGTGATGGTCCCGAGATTCGCCGTGCCGTCGAGGGTGATCAGTCGTGTTGTGGTGGTGCTGTTGATTCTGTCCTCGATAACCAGATTATAAATCCCTGTTGGGATATCGGTGAGGATGAAACAGCCGTCCCCATCTGTCTCTACCGACATGATCACGACATCTCCTTGGTATAATTGGATGATTGCATCGGAAACAACCCCCCCTTGGCTATCCTCCACGATACCGTTCACGTCGTTATACTGCGCCACCACGATGGGAAGGTCGATGGTTTTCCCTCGGTAAGTGATGGTGATTTTGCTCTGGTTTGTGAGCGCCGTTGTGGGCTCATAGCTGAAATCTGCGCTGTTATATGCCACCTCTTTGGTGGTGCCGTCGCTCATGGTGAGGGTGAGTTTCAGCCCATTCGGTGTAAAGCTCTCGCCCTTTATATAGCTTGTGGTTGCGCCTGTCACCCGTGTGATTGCAGTGACCGTTGCAGTGTAGGTTGTTTTGATGTAACTATGCTGATTTAGGGTGACGAGATTGAGGGAATTTGTGATATCGGTGAGGGGGTCGCTTGCCGTAGCACCTGCCATAACCGTGACATTGGAGGTGGTTATGGTGCCTGAATCGAGGGCTATCGCCGTCCCTGTCGCTGTGATTTCAAGGGTTCCCCCTGTAAGCGAGAGCTTGCCGTAATTGTTAATCCCAGCGCTCCCCTTGATGGTGAGTCCCCCATCCGAGAGGTTGAGCACACCTGTGGGGGATATCCCCACCCCAAAAGTACCCGAGACCTCGGAGGTGAGAGAGCCACCGTTTAGGTTGAATGTGCCGTTATTGCTTAGCCCATAGGAGAGTTTGGATTCCACCACCACAGCCCCCGATGGAAGATTGAGGGTACCGTTATTTTCGATGGCATAGGACTTCGCACCGAGCACCGAAAAGGTAGGCGATCCTGTTAGGGTGACCGTGGCACCACTTTTGATGGTAAGTGCGTGGGTCTGGTCGATATTGACAGGGGTGACACTGGTACCGCTTAAAAAATCGAGGGCAACCGTGAGCCCACTCGCCACCTCAATACGGTCGAATGTGGTGGTGCCACTGATCATGTAACTCCCAGATTGCGTGAAGAGGAGGGTGCCCCCTGAATAGGTGTAACCACTTGTAGAACCTATGACCGTGAGATCCCCTGAGGGGGTGGCGTCCTCGCCATCTGTTTCGCCATCGGTTTCTCCTCCAGTTTCCCCACCAGTTTCCCCACCAGTTTCTCCTTCCGTTTCTCCTCCGGTTTCTCCTCCAGTTTCTCCTCCAGTTTCTCCTCCGGTTTCGCTACTATCGGTGTCCTCGTTCATCATTTCGACGTAAGCGAGTTGTTTGAGTGTGTTTTCATTTAATATTGTTGTAATATCGATTAGGGAACCCCCTATCGCTTTGCTACCAAAAACTTTGAGTCCACTATCCACCTCGAAGATGGCAGCAACATATTGGTTATCAGCATCCAAGACTGCGCCAAGATTGATGGCATAGGTGCCGTTTGCCGTGATCGCTAAATTCCCCCCTTTGAGATAGAGGGCGCCATTTAACTCCAACCCAGTCCCGTTTGTGGAGGTTACGGTGAGATTGCCCGACGTGAGGGTGACCTTTCCATAGAGACTGATCCCTGATGTTCCAGTCACGGTGAGAGAGCCCCCTGAAACTTGGAGCACTCCAGTGGGCGCAATAATCATGCCATAACCATCACTCCGTTTTGCCGAAATGGAAGCACCCTTCTCGATGGCGAGGGTGCCCACCACTTGTATCCCTGCCCCTTCTGTTCCAACAAAGGAGGCACTCCCTGACACCGAAACCGATGCATTCTCGTTGATTACAAATGCTTTTTCCCCACTGGGCGAGGTGACACTTGTGCCGTCGGCAAATTGAAGCACCACCCCAGTGGCAGCAACCACGAGAGACCCACTCGAGACCGTACCACTCACCTGATAGGTTCCCGAGGTCGAGATGGTGTTGGTCCCCTCGTGTAGTACCAACTGATTGCTGTGGGTCACAGCCTCCTCGG
>JAWXUK010000297.1:0-2083 GCA_044432785.1 Eubacteriales bacterium
GACCTTGCCATCGCAGTGGGAAAAAAGTTGCTCGCCCAGTCGGGCATCCCACCTGAAGAGATTGGGTGCGTGATGGTGGCAACCTTTACCCCTGATAGCCTCACCCCTTCGATGGCGTGCCAAGTCCATGCAGCCTTGGGACTGCCACAAACCACAATGGCATTCGATTTTAATGCTGCCTGTAGTGGCTTTATCTACGGACTGCAATTAGCGCAAAAACTCCTCCACGGCGAGGATAAAAAAATCATCCTCATCGGGAGTGAGAGGATCTCACCCCACCTTGATTTCACCGATCGTAACACCTGTATCCTCTTTGGAGATGGTGCAGCCGGTGCCATCTTAGAAGGAGGAGGGGAGGACTTCCCCTTCGTCTTTGGAACAAAGGGAGAAGCTGAGGTCATCCACTGTGACATGGGGGGCAAGATCGACATGGACGGTAAAGAGGTTTTCGTCTTTGCCGTTAACGTAATCGCCCAGTCCATCGCCGATATTTTAGAAAAAACTGGGCTCACCCACGAGGGGATTGACCATCTGGTATTCCACCAAGCAAACCTACGTATCATAAACCATGTCACCAAAAAACTCAAAATCCCCTCCGAGAAATGTTACATCAACGTAGATCGCTATGGAAATACCTCAAGCGCAAGCATCCCCATCGTTCTCGATGAAATGAACGAAAAATCACTGCTAAAAAAAGGAGATAAAATCATGTGCGTGGGCTTTGGCGCAGGGCTAACCTGGGGCGGAACCCTACTGACATGGTGAGAAATATGATGAAATTAAACACCCTTTTAAAGATAAAATACCCCATCCTCCAAGGGGGGATGGCAAACATCGCCACAGGAAAATTTGCAGCAGCAGTATCCAATGCAGGTGGACTTGGCATCATCGGTTGTGGGGGACTCACCACCGAGCAACTACGAGAAGAAATCCACGTCGTTCGGGAACATTTAACCGATAAATCCACTCCGTTTGGGGTGAATATCATGCTACTAAACCCATGCGCCGAGGAAATTTCCAAAATGGTGGTGGAAGAGAAGGTCCCTGTCCTCACCACAGGCGCAGGCAACCCTGCAAGCTACCTCCCCATGTGGAAAGAGGCTGGAATCCTAGTCTTCCCAGTGGTGGCAAGCGTGGCACTAGCAAAACGTCTCGAGAAATATGGCGCAGACGGACTGATTGCCGAGGGCATGGAATCCGGTGGTCACGTCGGCGAAACCACCACCATGGCACTGGTCCACCAAGTGGTGGAAGCAGTCGATATCCCTGTTATTGCAGCAGGTGGCGTGGGTTCTGGGGCGCAAATGGCGGCAGCTCTTGCCATGGGGGCAAGCGGTGTCCAAGTGGGGACCTGTCTACTGGTCTCGGATGAATGCCCCATTCATGAGAATTATAAACAAGCAGTCATCAAAGCCAAGGATAGTTCCACCACGGTCACAGGGCGAAGTGTGGGAGTCCCAGTGCGACTGATTAAAAATAAGATGGCACGAGAATATCTCAATTTGGAAAAAACCATCACAGATAAGATGGAACTCGAAAAACTTACCCTCGGATCGCTACGCAAGGCAGTCTTTGATGGTGATGTCGAGATGGGATCCCTCATGGCAGGGCAAGTGGCAGGTCAAATGACCGAAATCCGACCTGTCGCCACCATCTTAGCAGAGCTCGATCACGACTGTAAAGCTCGATTACAACAAACAACAAAACTCTGGGGATAAGACAAAATCAGAGAGGAGGACATGACAATGAAAATTGGAACAAAAGAGCTCAAAGTACCCTTGATTCAAGGTGGAATGGGGATAGGGGTTTCGATGGGGGAACTCGCTGGAAGCGTGGCTAGGTGTGGCGCCATGGGGGTCATATCGGCATCCAACATCGGTTTCGCCAACAAAAACTTCTGGAGAAATGCCACCCAAAGTAACCAAGTGGAGTTGCGTGCCCAAGTGGCACGTGCCAAGGAACTTGCAGATGGAAAAGGCCTCATCGGAATGAACCTCATGATGGCAACCACCGAGTGCGATTTGCTCATGGTCCAAGCCGTCAACACAGGGGTGGACTGCATCTTGCTCGGGGCTGGACTTCC
>JAWXUK010000298.1:0-2061 GCA_044432785.1 Eubacteriales bacterium
GGGCGAGAGAGACGTACTTTTTTGCCCCCTTGCATATGATAGACCTCTTTGTCGGCATCAAAACGCCCTGATACCACACGCATGAAGGCGATCCGATCACGGTGCGCCTTGTTCATGTTCGCCTGAATTTTAAAGACGAAGGCAGAAAATGTCTCGTCCACTGCTTCCACGATCTCTTCCCCTGCCGTCCGAGCCATAGGAGGGGTGGACATTTCGAGGAAGTCCTCCAGAAAAGGCTCAATCCCGAAGTTTGTAAGCGCTGAGCCGAAGAAAACGGGGGATAGTTTCCCATTACGCACTCGATTAAGGTCGAAGTCGGTGGCTGCACCATCTAACAGTTCCACCTCGTCAATCAGGGTGTTTTTCAGGGATTCTCCCACCAATTCCCCAAGTTTAGGATCGGTAAGCTCTACTTCGGTGGCTGTGGCAGCCTTTGCATGGGTATTAGAGGTAAAGTGGATGATTTTTTTTCGTGAGCGATCATACACTCCTTTAAAGTCCTTCCCACAACCGATGGGCCAGTTGACGGGATAGGTCTCGATCCCAAGTTCCTTTTCGATCTCTTCGCATAGCTCGAAGGGATCTCGTGCTTCACGGTCCATCTTGTTGATGAAGGTGAAGATGGGAAGCCCCCTCATGGTACAAACCTTGAAGAGCTTGCGTGTCTGTGCCTCCACGCCCTTTGCCCCGTCAATCACCATGACGGCAGAGTCTGCTGCCATCAAGGTACGATAGGTGTCCTCGGAAAAGTCTTGGTGTCCTGGGGTGTCGAGGATGTTGATGCAAAAGCCGTCGTACTGAAACTGCATGACCGACGAAGTGACCGAGATGCCACGTTGCTTCTCGATCTCCATCCAGTCCGATGTTGCGGCTCTGGTATTTTTTTTGCCTTTCACCTGCCCTGCTTGGGCGATTGCCCCTCCGTAGAGGAGGAATTTTTCGGTCAAAGTAGTCTTACCTGCGTCGGGGTGCGAGATAATGGCAAAGGTGCGTCGACGCTCGATTTCTGCTTGTAAGGTTGACAATGTGATACACTCCATACTTTCTTAATTTGATAATAATAGCATTCTCCCCGATTTCGAGCAGAGTGCTTATTTGATGGGCATCCTTCCCTCTTGCTACGAGGGGGCGCCCCCCTCTAGTAACATAACCGATTCAATTTGCTTGGCGTACTCCTCGATTCGGGTGTGGATATCAGGGATATTGATGGCTTCATGTGGCAGATTTGCACGCTCGATCATGGCAAACTTCGCAGGGAGATGAAATCCCTTGTTCATATTCAGTGCTGAAATCATCTGGGTTGCGAGCATATCTCCCCCAGAATATCCCGAAACAATGATGGCAAAGAGTGCCTTATCAATGAGGGGACCTTGTCGAAAGAGTGCCGTGAGTCGGTTTATAAATGCAGTGAGGTTTGCGCTTAACGCATCATTATAATT
The DNA here is from genome assembly GCA_044432785.1 of Eubacteriales bacterium. Lineage (GTDB taxonomy): Bacteria > Bacillota > Clostridia > Oscillospirales > Oscillospiraceae > JAWXUK01. The sequence goes on from JAWXUK010000298.1 coordinate 1,440, forward strand.
TGGTGCAATGAGCATGAGGGCATCTGCTTCTCGCAGTGCCGGAGTGACCTCTTCACAGATGACCCCGCCATAGAAACAACCGTTCCCCTCGCCGAAGTGATGGCATGTGATGTAGGAACAGCCGGCGCAGTCGGAAACTGTGCCGTTACGCAGTCCAATTTCATTGACTGTGATACTGGGAGAGAGTCTTTCTCGTACCCCATTCCAAATATCAAGAGTATTCGAGGTCTCACGCATGGAAGCATGCAGCATGAGAATATTTGGATTTTCCTTAGGTGCAAAGTTCACCGTGACAAGCCGTTTGGTTAGATTCTTGATAGCAGCGCTATAGGCCTGTGGCAAGGTGAGCTGTTGTTGCTTCGCTAAAAGAGAGAAGTTTTCCAATCGACCCACTGCTTCCACCAAAGAACTCCCCACCAAAGTAGCCCCACTCATGCTCAAACCAAGTGCGAGGGAGGTTGCCACCGATTTGGTATAAAGTTCGCTGATACCATCCACTACCATGCCAACTTTTAGCCCTTCAAGGGCTGTTGGATTTCTTCGTAGATAGGAGAGGAGCCTATAATAAGCGAAGTTTTGTCCATCCTCCCCCAAGCTCAAGCAGACGAGGAGGGGGACGATT
>JAWXUK010000299.1:0-2038 GCA_044432785.1 Eubacteriales bacterium
GAAACAGATCTAACATTCGGTGCTGTATCTATAAAGAACGTGCCATCGTGCAAAGCCGTATCCGACTTGCCCTCGGTGGAAATGAAGAGGACCCCAACATCGTAGAGGTTCTTCCTATTGCGTGCGACGAGTGCCCTGTTACCGAAATCACGGTGGGTCCCTCTTGCCGTGGTTGCCTTGCCACACGGTGCCTTAACACCTGCCCGAAGGATGCCATCAAAATCGTGGATCACCGTGCCGTCATTATCCAAGAGAAATGTATCTCGTGTGGACGTTGCGTGACGGCGTGCCAATACAGCGCCATCTCGAAAAATCAGCGCCCTTGTGAAAAGGGGTGTCCGGTCAAGGCGATCTCTATGAACCCTCAAGATAAAAAAGCAGTCATCAACCCCGATCGTTGTATTGCTTGTGGAATTTGCGCCAACCAATGCCCCTTCGGCGCCATTGCAGATAAGTCGTGGATTACCGAGGCAATCGGGTTGATCAACGGCTCGGTAGATGGTGGATATCGCACCTATGCCGTCATCGCCCCCTCCATCGCAGGGCAATTCGCTCCAGCTACTTATAACCAAGTGGTCACAGCTGTGTTGCAACTGGGCTTTAACGAAGTTTCCGAGGTGGCACTAGGGGCTGATATGGTTGCCGACCAAGAGGGTGAGGAACTCGAAGAGAAGGGCGTGCTCTCCTCCTCGTGCTGTCCAGCTTATGTCGACTTTGTCAAGCTCAAATTCCCCGACCAAATAGAAGTGGTATCCCACACCCCCTCCCCTATGGTTATGATAGGGCGACACATCAAGAAAAAAGATCCCCAAGCAAAGGTGGTCTTCGTGGGACCTTGCATGGCGAAAAAGAAAGAGGTGAGCGACCCTCGAGCCAAGGGAGCCATCGACTGCGCCCTTACTTACGAGGAACTGTTCTCTCTCTTTGAATCCAAGCAAATCGACCCAACCACGTTGGAAGAGACCTTCCTCGACGAGGCAAGTACCTTTGGCCGTCACTTCGCACGCAGTGGAGGAGTGGCACAAGCTGTGGCACAGTCCATGGCAGAGAAGGAATCCGACTTCCCACTTAAGCCCATTCCATGTAGTGGTATTGCACAGTGCGAAGCAGCTCTCCTTAAATATAAGGTGGGCAAACTGGAAGGAAACTTCATCGAAGGTATGGCGTGTGAAGGTGGCTGTGTGCAAGGACCTGGCTGTCTGGTGCGCAGTCCACGCAATAAAACCGATGTGGAAAAACACGCAAAACTTGCAGGGGATCGTACCATTAAATTGGCGGTTGCCGAGGCAAATAAATAGGTACTATTGCCCCACTATAGTGGTGTAATGGAATGAAATGTTGGATTTACAACGGAAATGTGGTCTATCACCTCTTCGGAGGAGATAGACCACAACCAAGATTTAGAGCCAACAGAGATAGAAATAAAGAGGTACAGAATGAAAATAATCATCGCTGGAGATGGAAAAGTGGGCTCATTGCTCACAAAATATCTGTTGGCAGAGGGCTATGAACTTACGGTCATCGATAGCAATCAAAAGGTGCTCAACACTGCAGTGGAGCGCTATGACGTTATGGCGGTTCATGGCAACTGTGCCTCGATGCCGGTGTTGCTACAAGCAGGAATCAAAGAGGCAGATCTTATCATCGCAGCCACAAGCACCGACGAGATCAATCTACTTTGCTGCATGACAGCCCAAGGGCTTAACCCAAATATTCACACCATTGGACGGATTCGAAATACAGACTACGTCGATCAAATTTACTCCATGCGCAACTACTTCCCTCTCTCGCTATCGGTAAACCCTGAAAGACAAGCTGCAAACGAGACAGAACGTCTCCTTAAATATCCCGGCTTTCTTAAAAGGGATACCTTTGCAAAGGGCAGGGTAGAGATCGTAGAACTGCGTGTAGACGAGAAGAGCAAGCTACGTGATCTCCCCTTAATCGAATTAAACCAGACCGTAAAATGTCGGGTTCTGGTCTGCGCCGTCCTCCGAGATGGTGTGGCTATCATGCCCGACGGTAACTTCGTCCTCCG
>JAWXUK010000300.1:0-2008 GCA_044432785.1 Eubacteriales bacterium
TTTGTATCCATGACGAGTGGCTCCTTCTGTTAGTGTTGGGTGTGGTAACTTTATTCTAACAGAAAATCCACTCGCTGTGGATATTTTTTTAGGTGTTCAATTTGATTATACAATTAACCTATTTTTTTAGGTGTTCAATTTGATTATACAATTAACCGAATAGTTAAAAAGCGTGAATAAAATTTATGGATCCTATTGACAAACCAAGGGAATACTGTTACAATCGAGAATAGTTTCTATTAACTAACCAGATGACGAACAAAAGCAACTATTGTGAAAAGGGATGGATGGAATGGCTACCTCTCTCTATATTTGTTAGGAAAAGACATCTGAATAAATGAAATGAGGAGAAAATAATGGTAAAAATAGCAATTTATGGAAAAGGTGGCATCGGCAAATCCACCACATCATCCAATCTATCTGCTGCATTTAGCCGACTGGGATACACCGTGATGCAGATTGGATGCGACCCTAAATCAGACTCTTGTAAAAATTTAATGAATGGAAAAGTGATCCCCACCGTCTTAGATCAGATTGGTGAAAAAGGGGACAGCCTACAATTATCAGATATTACCTTCAAAAGTGATAGTGGGGTTATTTGCGTGGAAGCAGGTGGTCCCACCCCTGGGCTTGGTTGTGCTGGGCGAGGGATTATCACTGCATTTGAAAAACTAGAAGAACTGGATGCCTACGAAGTCTATCAACCAGATATCGTACTCTATGACGTGCTAGGGGATGTTGTTTGTGGTGGCTTTGCAATGCCCATTCGGTCAGGCTATGCCGATCATGTTTTTGTGGTGACCAGTGGGGAGATGATGGCGCTTTTTGCTGCCCATAATATTGGACAGGCGGTTCGAAACTTTGATAAACGGGGCTATGCTCGTCTGGGTGGGATCATTCAAAACTGTCGTAACATCGAAAACGAGGATCAATTGGTCGAGACGGCTGCGGCTGAAATGAATACCGAAGTGCTGTGGAAAGTGCCACGTTCGGGTGCCGTGCAAGAGGCAGAAAACGCAGGAGAAACCGTTGTGACACATAACCCTGAATGTCCCCAAGCCCAAGTTTATCTTGGATTAGCACGCAAAATATTGGAGGTGGCTACACTATGAAATATGGAAAAGATGGATTGCACTATAATTCTCCAGCACATGGAGATTGGGGTGTGGTGCGCATGGCTATGCTCGTGCCAGAAAGTGTGCAACTCTTTGTATGTCCCTTTGCTTGTGGTCGTCATGGCGCAATCGGAGCAATGACACAGGGACTTAAGGATCGCCTCTCGTATCTCTACATCAATCAAAGCGATATTATCAGTGGTTATGACGATCTCATTCCACCTGCTGTGGAGGAAATGTTGGACGCATTGCCCACTCGTCCACGAGCCTTTTTCATCTTTGTGAGTTGCCTTGATGATTTACTGGGTACCGACCATGAAAGTATTTTGGAAGTGCTCTCGGAAAAGCATCCCGATATTGTCTTTGATTTTGGACATATGAATCCTATCTCTGCTGATAAACCAACCCCCCCAGCTATTTCGGCGCAAAATAACATCTATCGGGTGCTCGCTCCGACCAACCAACCCACCTTGCCCCACATCAACACCATCGGAAACCTAGAATCCCTCGCACCAAGCGCAGAACTCCGTCGACTACTGGAGTTGAAAGGGGGAGTAGTGCACCATATCTCGGAATTTTCTACCTTTGATTCCTATCAAACCATGTCGCAAAGTCAGCTGAATTTGGTGTTGCGCCCTGTGGGAATGCAGGCGGCAAAATCGATGGAAAAAAGACTCGGAATTCCGTTTATCTATCATCCTCTTGGATATCGTCCAGAGGAAATCGAATCTCGATTTGTGGAATTGGCAGAGCGATTAGAGATCCCAGCTCAGGATTATCAGCCCATTTTAGACGAGGCGAAAGAGCGTGGATTATCGGCTGTGGAACGAACAAAGGCTTTGATAGGGGAGACCCCCATCATCATTGATAGCACAGCTGTATTACGTCCATGT